>JBJKPN010000014.1:0-10357 GCA_046706365.1 Candidatus Kryptoniota bacterium
AAACTCTCCGACAACGACATATTTCCTCGACCTGCGGTTGTACAGGAAAAACAAGCTTGTCAGCGTGAACTTCTACGCGCTCTCAACGACGCCTGACCAGCCGGTGTGGAGCAAATCGACATGGTACGTGACCGAGACGAAGTACGCGGATCTCAAGGAACTGAACGATCTCCCGGACGTGAAGCTTGAACTGAAGAAGGATTTCGTTCGAAAGGGTAATGAGTATTTCGTCACAACGGAAGTTCATAACCCGACAGACCATCTCGCATTCATGGTTTACCTCTCTGTCAAGGAGGGAAGCACCGGTGAATCCGTACTCCCTATCTTCTGGGACGATAATTATGTTTCGCTCCTGCCGGGCGAGACCAGGACGCTCAAAGGGCACTTTTATGTCGAGGATTTGCACGGAAAGGCGCCGATGCTCGAAGTTTCCGGATGGAACGTTGCGCCTGCGCTTCAAAAGTGAGTAATGACATTTTCCGAGGGTAACACGGCGGCATCTGGGAGGGACATTCGCGTCTCTCCCACCGCATCTCCGAATTCTGTTCCCGGAAAAACCTAAACAGTATCCGCAGAAAGGCAGAATGGAAAAACAAAGCTCTCATCTCGATAGAAGCCTGGGACTGATCCATGCAACCGCCAGCAACATGGCGACCATGGTGGGCATAGGTCCGTTCATCACGATTCCGTTAATAATAAGTGCGATGGGCGGCCCGCAGGCGATGCTCGGCTGGGCGGCCGGCGCGATAATCGCGATCTCCGATGGCCAGGTATGGGCGGAGCTCAGCACTTCGATTCCAGGCGAAGGTGGATCGTACGTTTATCTGCGCGAGGCCTACAAGAGATATTTCGGCAAACTTGCAGCCTTCCTGTTTATCTGGACGTTCCTCCTAAGCGGCCCGCTCGAGATCGCCTCAGGTTTCGTCGGTATGGTTCAGTACGCATCCTTCATCTGGCCAGTGCTGAACGAGACGAATATCAGGATACTCGCATTTACAGTCGGTGTCTTCACGATTGTTCTCCATTACAACCGCGTCAGGTTCGTGGGAGCCGTCACGGTGTTTCTGTGGATCGTCATGCTCGCGACGGTATCGATAACGATATTTGTGGGCCTCACACATTTCCACGTCAAAGACGCTTTCGTGTTCACTCACGGATGGTTCAGCTTTTCATGGGGATTCGTCTCGGGCCTTGGCTCGGCAACTCTCATCGCAATGTACGACCTGATGGGCTACTACAACATCTGCTACCTCGAGGAGGAAGTCAAGCGGCCGGAGTATGTCTTTCCCCGGGCCATAATATTCTCGGTAATCGGCGTAACGATAATTTATGCGGTCATGAACATCTCGATTCTTGCGACGATGCCGTGGCAGGAGATCGCGAAGTCGACCCACGTCGCTTCCGACATGTTCAATCAAATACTCGGCAGACATGCCGCCGTCATTCTTACAGTGCTTGTCATCATCACAGCTTATGGCTCCACATATTCGCTCATGATGAGTTATTCGCGACTGCCGTTCGCCGCCGCCAGAGACGGTTTCTTCTTCAAATGGCTCGGCGAGATTCATCCGAAGAAGCATTTCCCCCACTTCTCCCTCCTGACGGTCGGCCTGATGACATGCATTGCGAGCCTGTTCAATCTGGATTTCATCATAGCTGCCTCCCTTTCAAGCAGAATTCTGATACAGTTCCTCGGGCAGATAATCGGACTTACATTGATGCGGAAGAACGAGCCCGGAAGGAAGAGGCCGTTCAAGATGTGGCTCTACCCGATCCCGTCGATCATCGCATTCTTCGGGTTCTCCTTCATCTTCATCAGCTCGGGTCTCGAGGCAATCGGTGTCGGAGTCGTCTGGATGATCATCGGTGTCATCATTTACTTCAAGTGGTCGTCCGGAAATCATTCGGAGGCGCCGGCGGCGGGAGCATAGCTGACAGGTCAAGGCTTCTTAAATGGAGTTTCCTGCGCGTTTCCGACTCTGGAATTTCAGACATCGTCGTAACCTGGAAACACTGCAGGGAGATCCCGAATGCCCGGCCCGGCGTATTCGAGAGATATCCTCTTCGTTGCCTAATTGGCAAGCCTTATATAACTTTTATGACTAAATGAGGTGCTAATCCAAATGAAAAGTTCGCTTCTCTCTGTATTCATTCTTTCCCTCGCAATTACCGGCTGCAGCTCCAATTCCATGAAGGTGTCGCAACTCAACAATACAATTGACTCGCTGAAGGCGAAATTTGCGCCGGATCCGCGCGTCGCGGTCTTCAACGTCACGGCGCTGGAAAGCGGGAACGGCATTCTCGTCAGGGGCGAGATCGATAATCCTGAGGCGAAAGCGGCACTTATGTCGGCCGTTCAAAAGGAAAACATAACCGATCTGATCGACTCGGTCACACTCCTCCCGGCGGCATCTCTCGGCGCGAAGGTTTACGGCATAGTCGATGTCAGTGTCGGCAACATGTATGACTCTGCGAAGTATGAGACACAGCTGGTGAACCAGGTTCTGCTCGGTCACACCGTCACGGTTTTGAAGAAGAGCCACGGCTGGTATTACATAAAATCTTCAATCGATTACCTCGGTTGGATAGAGCCGGGCAACATTGTCCGCGTGGATTCGGCAGAGCTGGCTTCATACAATGCCGCAAGGAAGCTGATCGTTACTTCTGTTTACGCGACGATCCACAGCACTCCTCAGGGTGACGGGATGTCGGTGTCGGATGCCGTGATGGCGGATCTCCTGAAGCCGCTGGCAGTCGTCGGCGCCAGTTACAAGGTCCAGCTCCCGGACGGCAGAGTAGGCTACATAGCGCGCTCCGATGTCCAGGACTATGCAAGGTACCTCGCGACGCACAAGCCGACGGCTGAAGGGGTCGAGCAGGTTGCAATGAAGCTTATCGGTGTGCCGTACCTCTGGGGAGGGACGAGCTCCAAAGGTCTCGATTGCTCCGGCTTCTGCAAAACAGTGTACAGGATGAACGGCATCAGGCTTCCCCGCGATGCCAGCCAGCAGGTCCATGTCGGAGAAAACGTTGACCCGGGGAAGAACTTCGAAAATCTGAAGAAGGGCGATTTGCTTTTCTTCGGCAGGAAGGCTGAGAACGGAAAGCCGGAGAAGATCGTTCACGCCGCAATCTACATGGGCAACGGTTACTTCATACAGTCGAGCGGCAGAGTGAGAATAAGCAGTCTCGTCAAAGGGGACACCGTGTTCGATAAATACGATCTCGATAGATTCGTGAGGGCAAAGAGAGTTCTTCCCCCAAGCGCAAACCTTGTGGAGAAGTCGAGCAGTAACTAAGAATCAGGACAAGGGATGTGAACCGCAGGAGATTTCTGGCTGTCGGCGGTGCAGGGCTGTTTGTGGCGGGTGCAGGACTCTCGCGAAGCTCCCGTATTGCGGGGATCTTCGGAATCCGGCACGACCACGGCGATTTGCCATGGGGTTATCCTCATCAAAACGTAACAACCAAGGAAAATGGGAAAATGAAATTCGAATACCGGCGTTATGATCTGAAACTGAAACACACATTCACGATTTCGAGAAGCTCGCGCGACGTCGTGCCTGTCGTACTCGTGAAATTTGAAAAGGACGGGACAACGGCATACGGTGAGGCGTCTCCGAACGCACGCTACGGCGAGGACCAGGACACGGTAGAGGCTTTTTTCAGGAAAGTTGATCTCGACAAATTATCGGACCCGTTCAAGCTCGAGTTCATAAACGATTACCTTGATTCGGTCGCGCCTCACAATGCGAGTGCGAAGGCGGCAATCGACATTGCAATGCACGACTGGATAGGAAAAAGAATCGGAGTGCCGCTTTACAAATTCTTCGGCGGTGAGAAGGAAAAGACGCCGGTATCCACCTTCACAATCGGCATCGATACGACCGAAGTGATAGTTCAGAAGGTAAAAGAGGCTGCCGACTATCCGGTTTTGAAAATCAAGGTCGGCCTGCCGAATGATGAGGAGATTATCAAGGCAGTTCGAAGCGTTACGAACAAGCCGCTCCGCGTGGATGCTAACGAAGGTTGGAAGGTGAAGGAAGAAGCCCTCGAGAGAATAAACTGGCTCTCGAAACAGAACGTCGAGTTCATCGAGCAGCCGATGCCTGCCGCGCAGATCGACGACGTACGGTGGCTTCGGGAAAGGGTGGAGATGCCTATCGTGGCCGACGAAGCGGTGGGTTCTCTGTATGATATGTCGACGCTGGCCACGGCCTACGACGGCATCAACATAAAGCTGCAGAAAAACGGCGGGCTGCTGAAGGCGAGGAAGATGATCTACGCGGCGCGGGCCAACAAGATGAAGATCATGCTCGGGTGCATGATCGAGTCGTCCATCGGCATAACGGCGGCCGCGCAGATTTCTCCGCTCGTCGACTGGAACGACCTCGACGGCAACGTGCTGATATCCAACGATCCGTACAAAGGTGCCTTGAACCAGGATGGCAAGATTGTTCTCAACGATGAGCCGGGGCTCGGCGTTACGCCGCGAGGCTGAGGCTCCACCCGGATCTTAGTATAACACTGATTTCACGGGAGAAGCGGAATTCCGCGGGGATTTCGTGTTGTTGAGTTCGAACTCTGAGAACCAGTCCGATCAGTACTTTTCGTGTTCCAGTCCGTCGCTTGAGGGCTTTACATCTTTTCAGGTGCACTGATCCCTAGTATTTTGAACCCGTTTGCCAGTACGGTCTTCGCGGCGAGACAAAGTGCCAGCCGGGATTCGGCAAGCTGTCTTTCCGGAATGACAACTCTATGTGCGTGGTAGAACCTGTGGAATTCTTCCGCTACCCCCTGCAGGTAGCCGATTATCCTGTGCGGCTCGAAAGTCGTCGCGGCAGCTTCCACCACTTCTGGAAACCCCCCGAGAGTCTTGGCCAGATCGATTTCTTCTTTCTCCTTCAATAGGGTCGAATCGAATCCTTTCTTTCTCTCTCTATACAAACCGTCAGTCGAGAATCCCTCGCTCTCGGCAAAACGGATGATGCTTGCAATCCTGGCGTGGGCATATTGAAGATAGAAAACCGGGTTCTCTTCGCTCTGCTTTTTCGCGAGGTCGACGTCGAAGTTGAGATGTGTCCCGATGTTCCGCATGAGGAAGAAGAATCGCACCGCGTCGGGGCCGACCCAGTCGATGAGTTCATCGAGAGTAATGAAGTTTGCCTTCCTGGTCGACATTTTGACGACTTCGCCGTTCTGGAAAATCGTGACGAACTGGTGAATGAGCACCTTCACCTTGTCTGTGTCATGACCGAGCGATTTAAGTGCAAGCAGGACATCCGGGTATGTCGCGATGTGGTCGGATCCGAAAATGTCGACGACGAGTTCGAACCCGCGTCTGAATTTCTCTATGTGGTACGCAATATCGGGAAGCCGGTAGGTCGGCTCGCCCGTGCTCTTTACGATTACCTTGTCCTGTTCTCCACCGACCGCAGTCGCCTTGAACCACTTCGCGCCCTCTTTATCGTATGTCAGTCCGGCCGACTCGAGGGCGGCAATCACTTCCTTTATCTTTCCGGTTTCATACAGCGAATTCTCATTGTAAAACACGTCGAACTTTATCAGAAGTCTTTCCAGGGTTTTCCTGATGTCTTCGAAGATCTCCTGCTCGGCTCTGGCTTTGAAGATTCCCTCTGCCGGCTCGTCCTTCAGCTTGTCTCCCTGTTCATCATAGAGATGCTGAGCAATGTCCTTTATGTACTCGCCCTGGTAGTGGTCGTCAGGGAATTCGATTTCTTCGCCGAGGATTTCCTTGTATCTAAGCCTCACCGAATCCCCGAGGACGCGCATCTGGCGGCCGGCGTTGTTGAAATAATATTCGCGTGTGACGTCGTGACCGGTCCATTGGAGAACGTTGGCAATGGTATCGCCGAAGACCGCATTTCTCCCGTGCCCGACCGTGAGCGGGCCCGTCGGGTTAGCGCTCACGAACTCCACCTGAGTCTTCTTTCCCGCCCCCGTGCTCGATCTGCCGAAATCGTTTCCCTTATCGAGGATTTCATCTATGAAGGAAAGGAAATATTTGTTTGAGAACTTGAAATTGATAAATCCCGGACCGGCGACGTCCATCTTCTCGACAAGCGAAGGATCGATCTCTAAATTATCCAGGACCTTTTGTGCGACATCGCGCGGCTTCATCTTCAGTTGTTTTGCGGCGAGAAGAGCGAAGTTGGTCGAGAGGTCGCCGTGTAATTCTATTTTTGGCTTCTCGAAGAGAATATCGACGGAGACGCTCAGCCCCGCCTTCTCCAGCGCGGCCATAATCTTTGACTTAAGGTAGTCTTTCATTTCTCCGTACGACCGACTTTCCTGGGCGCCGAGGCACGGGCCTCACTCGGCTTGCTTGTCGTGCGCGGTTTCCTGTCCGTTATCTTCTGAACCTTCGCATCTCCCCAGAGTTTCTCGAGGCCGTAAAAAGGCCTGGCATCCTTGTGAAACACATGTACCACAACGTCAACATAATCAAGGAGAACCCATTGAAGATTCTGCAGGCCCTCCACATGCCAGGCTCTTTCCCCGCGTTCCTGCATCCCGGTCATTACAGCGTCTGCAATGGCTTTCACCTGCGTCTCCGAGTCGCCGGTGCATACGACGAAGTAATCCGTCATCGAAGTAAGTTCGCGCAAGTCCATAATCGCGACGTCCTTTGCCTTCTTGGACAGTGCCAGGTCGGCGATTTGACGCTGAAGAGTCTTTGTCTGTGCCATATTACTCGATGTTTTCTTTCGGTTTCAGTTTGTTATAATCCTCTCCGATTAGGACCTCCACGTCGACGTAGGCGTGAGGGTCCGGTCTTGTTATGACATTTTTTCTGCTCACTCCCAGTGCTTCTGCGACCCGGAGTGCATTCTGAATATTTCCTGCCGCATCGACGACCGTCGTGACCGGCCGGTCGAATTTCGAGCCGTTGGTAGTCTCGACTACGTCGAAGCCTCTCTTCCTGAGGAAGTACGTGAAATCCATGGCGACACCATCGGACCCGCACTCGTTTTGCACGCTGATCTGAATCTGCTGCTCAATTCTTGTGGGCGCCTTTAGGTCCGCGCGCTCGGGCGATGCCGGAGGGTGGACAAAGAAACGGTCGACAAGGGATAATACGAGCAACGCGGCAAAAAGGAAGATGAGAACCTGAACTGCAATGGTAAAATATTTCTTTAATCCTGCCGGGAATCTGTGTCTGCCCCTATTCCTCTTCATTAACCAGCGTGAAAATACGGGTTGGAGCAAGGTTGGGAGTACTTACGAAAAAGCGGAACGGTCCCCATATACACGGCGCATCGCCCTGCCGGCCGTTGATCCGGTTAAAATTACCTCGGGAGGCCGTACCATCCCCAAGGATTGTAATAGTAAGGATTGTAATACTGGTAAAGCGGATTCTGGTCGAACTGTACATCCACTTGGAAGTTCTTGGTAGGATGGTAGTTGAGTTCGGCACGTGTAAGGTAAATTCCGTTTATGCTCTTTGCAAAACTGTTTCCAAGCGAGCTGTAGGGTGAATTCATTATGCTGACATCTGCACTTAGTGTCAGAGGGTCGCTTATCTTGTAACTCATACTGTTCGTATACATCCCGAGCGCGATCGATTGATTTCCCATCGTCATATAACTCATCGAAACTGACTGTCTCATCGAGAAATTAGCCGGGTTGAAAAGCCCGAACAGCAACCCCCCGCCATAGTCGGAACGTATCAATGAACTTTCCACGTTTGGCTGGCTTAGCTGCTCCCTGAACTGGGCAAAGCTTACGGAAGTCAACACGAGCATCATGACCAACAAACCTGCGATTTTCTTCATCGATTCCTCCGCATTCTTCAGAAATTTTAAACAAAACGAAAGTAAATGTCAAATCATCTAGTTAGACGCTACACTTCCATAACGGTTCAACGGCGGCATCGCGTTCCGGTGAATCTGAAGAATATTCGCGACTTTTCATCCATCGCTCGGTGGATTAGGACTTTCCAAAAAAAGGATTATCTTCAAGGGAGATTAGAACGGAGGTGTGTGATGAAGGACAACGGTGGTAACATTGGAGTTTTTCGTCGAGCTTTTCCGGTTCAACTGCCAGACGAACCCATAAGGTTTATGACGGCAGAAGTAAAGAACGTTATGAATATTGACGATCTCAGATATCAGAAATGGCTTTCAAAATCGGAGAGCTCGGTCTTCACCCTCGGTGAGCAGGCCTTCGGGTACGGCAACGGGATGGAGAAATATGCAGACGACGGATTTTCAGAAACACAGGTTGTTTTAAAAGACTCTCCCGGCCTTGCCGAGGGACTCATGATAGAGGCGCTTGTCGACGACGCAAGAGCTTCGGGGCGACACTACTTCGGAATCTACCGCAACTACTGCAAGATGATCAGAGACGACCACTGCATCGTTCGCGGTGATTTCATGGTGCGAATCGGCTACGGCCTGAGGGCGCTGCACTGGGATTTTGCGGGCGACGTCTTCTTCGGACTGGTAATCGAGCCGGCCTGGATAATGCAGCGGTCCGAACGCGCGCCGGAGACAGACGTGCTTTCATTGCCGAACGCGGAGCAGGATTTGCTCAGAATCCACGGTGTCGATTCGGCGGACGACTACATAATGTCTTTTGTGGAATCACATCCGACCTTTCCGCTCCCTTGCGGAGGGATCGCGAAGCTCAGTGATCAGCCCGTCACCATATTCACGGAGAAAGCGGACTAAGAATTCAATCGGTCCTTGAAAGGCTCTGGTTTCCAAAGTCCACTGCCCGACGGCGGGCGAAAAGACAAGACGAGATTTGGATCCGGCGGCGGGAACAGCGTTATCCCGCCGTTCGGTCCTTAATTGCGTTTACCACCCGGCAAGCCGCATAGGCGGCCGAGAATCCGCTGTTGATATTCATTACGGCTATGCCCGGCGCGCAGGACGACAGCATGCTCAGGAGAGCCGTTACCCCCTTAAAATTTGCCCCGTAACCGACGTCGGTCGGGACGGCAAAAATCGGTCTCGATACAAGTCCGCCAATCACGCTCGGAAGCGCTCCTTCCATTCCCGCAATTACGACCAGCGCGGACGCGTTCTGCATCACCTCAAGGTTCTTTACCACACGGTGAATGCCCGAAACGCCGATGTCGTTAAGCTTTACGAACGCCGTTCCCATAGCCCCACAGACGTCTGCCGCCTCCTCAGCCACGGGCAGATCGCTTGTTCCGGCAGTTATGATGCAGACGTACGGTTCATCCCTGAGATTTTCCTTGGGCCCGGCCGGGTTGACGGTAAACGTATGAGAGACTGGATTCTTTCTTCCTTTGGGAAAACGCCTCCCGAGGGCTTTCATTTTCTCGTCCGAGAGACGTGTTATTAGAATAGGCTCCTTCGACTTCGCGAGTTTTTCTGCGATCCCGATTATCTGCTTCACAGTCTTGCCTTCACCGTAGACAACTTCGCCGAGGCCGAGTCTCAGCCGCCTGCCATGGTCGATGGTGGCGTAGGCAAGCTCCTCTAGTTCAAACGCCGAGCGCCGCGACCTTGATGCCAGGTTGACGTAACCGGATTTCCGATTCGTCTCGGCACCAGAATTTGTGGCTGTTTTCTTAATGTTTTTCAAATTCGCAATCCGAAATTAGACATTCGATATTTTAAACCGTTCCCCCGCCGGTCTTGTATCCTTCCAGGTCGAGCGTGACCCAAAGGTATCCGCATTTCCTGGCTTCATCTACGAGTTTCTCTCTCAGCTTCAGCGCAAGCATCATTTCGCCGGGTTCGGTTTCCAATCTCAGGAAATGCTTCCCGTTGAGCTCGTGCACCCGCAGACGGAAAATCTTCAGCCCGCCGTCGCGGAGTATCGATTCGAGAGCGTCGACGTCTTTGAGTTCTTCCTTCGTAATCTTCACTCCTCTCATGATTCGCGAGCTGAGGCACGGGCTGGACGGCTTGTCCGAAAGTTCAAATCCCCCGAGCCGCATAAGCTCCCTTATCTCGGGTTTTGTGAAATCGTATTCCGCCAGGGGAAATAAAACTTCATTCTCGAGCGCTGCGCGGTGTCCCGGCCGGACATCGGTCTTATCCGACGCGCTGTAGCCATAGGCGATTCTGTTGCAATCGTTTTCCGCGGCTACCTGCCTGGCTATGCTGAACAGCTCCGTCTTGCAGTAGTAGCACCTGAGCGGATCGTTTCTGACATAATCGGGGTTGTCTACCTCGGTGCTGTCCCTCCAGACGTGTCTCACGCCGATTTGATCCACAAATTTCTCGACGTCCTCCCTGTCGTGACTGGGCATGCTTTCGCTGTTGGTTGTGAGCGCTACAACTCTTCCGCCGTACTGCTTCCTGGCCTCTTCAGCCGCCCAGACGAGGAACCCGCTGTCTACGCCGCCGGAAAAGGC
>JBJKPN010000015.1:0-39167 GCA_046706365.1 Candidatus Kryptoniota bacterium
CGCGCTTCATTCGCTTGCGAACTGAAGGCTTCGTGAAGTATGTTCGCTTCTTGAATTCTTTGAGAATCCCCGAACGCTCGTACTTCTTCTTGAAGCGCCTCAGAGCTCTGTCGATCGGCTCATTTTCCTGAACAATGACGCCGACCAATCAAATCACCTTCCTTTATTTTTAATGAGCTTTATAAAAATACTCATGCCCGGGCGGAAAAACAAGTGCAGCCGGGCGTCGAAATGAGCGTTTCCGGCCTGTTTTCGCCGCATGGGTGTGAATCTCAGCAGTCTGTCTGAAAGTCCCGGCAGACTCCGCGAGAACGATTAAGATTGCGCCGCGACCTGAACTGCAGCCTTAGTCGCTCTCTCATGAGTGTCCAACCATTTATAGACCCTGAGCTTCGCCAAGTCCTCTATGAATATCCACACCAGGCAATACACCCAGATGTAGCCGACCCAGCTCCAGGGTATAGGGGCCACCAACCAGCCGAATCCGACAATCATCGACGCTATAGCTTTCGTCAGTATCAAAGCGGCAAGAAGGATCGGTGCAGGGTAAGGCTTCGATATGAACGGCTTCTTTGTGCGTGCTACAAACAACGTCAGGTGTCCTGCAATTGCAAGCTTCAGAAATATAATCGACTGAATCTGCGCGAGTCCGATATGGAAGAACACTCTGGCAACATAGAGTAGTCCGAATGTCTCTATGACGCCGACTATCCCGAGGACGGTCGAAGTTATCAGCACTCGCCTCATGTCCCATCGGACGGGTTTCGGATCGAGCCAGGTGTTGTCGTACGCGATTGTCATTATCGGCACATCGTTCAGGATTGCCAGCAGTATGATCATTAGGGCCGTGATCGGATAAAAGTCGAATACCATCATGGCAAGGACTACGAAGATCATGATCCTGATCGTTTCCGTAATCCGGTAGATCGCATAACTGTTCATTCGTTCGAATATCCGCCGGGCAGATTCGACTGCCCTAACGATAGTCGAAAGCCCGGGGGCAGTGAGCACCAGGTCGGCCGCCGCCCTGGCAGCATCCGTGGCTCCGCTAACGGCAATTCCGACATCGGCTTGCTTCAGCGCCGGTGCATCGTTGACTCCGTCGCCTGTCATCCCTACGATGTGTCCCCTGCGCTGCAGGGCTTTCACGATCTCGAACTTGTGTTCGGGAAATACCTGGGCGAAGCCATCTGCCGTTTCTATCGCCCGCTCCGATCCTTTAGCGACAACTTCCGGCCCCCCATGCTGGTGGAAGAACTGGTCGGCGGCGGCTATCTTTGTGCCCAGCCCGAGCTGTCCGGAGATTTCCCTGGCTATCGCAGAATTGTCCCCGGTCACCATCTTGACATTGATCCCGTGCTCGTGAGCTTCCTTGATTGTCTCCTCCGAATCGTCCCTGGGAGGATCATAGAGTGGCAACAACCCGAGAAAATCCCAGTTTCCACTGCCGTTGCTTTTCGCAACCCCGATTGTCCTGTAGCCTTTACGCGCGAACTCCTCGACCTGCAATTCCACCGGCTCGGATAACCCGTTTTCCATGTGGCAGATGTTCAGGATGACTTGTGGGGCGCCCTTAGTGACCCTGAAAGTCGCCCCGTCCGGGGATTTGACCGTCGCTTCGGTCCGTTTGCTGATTGGGTCGAACGGGACGAAACGCTGCTGGGCGTACCTGTCGAATCCCCAGTCTTGGTTGAGGCCGGCCATCACGGCGAGGTCGATAGGATCGCCGTTCTCTTCTTTGGAGGCGAGCGCACTGTAGAGTATGAGATCCTTGACCGGGGTTTTGCCGAAAGGAGTCGGATCTCCGAGCTTAAGCTTATTTTGCGTCAGGGTCCCGGTTTTATCGGAGCACAGGATGTCCATCCCTGCCATCTCCTCTATGGATTCCAGCCTGGAGACTATTGCCTTCATTCGTGAGAGCGCTACCGCCCCAACCGCCATAGTGATCGAAAGAACTGCAGGCATCGCCACAGGAATCGACGCGACGGTCAGTATCAGGGCAAACTCCAAAATCTTCAGAACCTGCGCGCCCCGGAACAACTGAACTCCGACCAGGACTACGACAAGGGCGAGGCTGAGCTTAATAAGGTAGTTGCCGATGTTAAGAACCGCCTTCTGGAAGTGCGAAGGTGTGCTCGCATTCGAGACAAGATTTGCCGTTCGTCCAAAATACGTGTTCGAACCTGTGCCGGTCGCGACGGCAACCATCTCTCCCTGTTTCGCAACGGATCCGGAGTAGGCAGTATCGCCGGGTTTCTTATCGACGGGAAGCGATTCCCCGGTGAGAGCCGCCTGATCGACGCTGAGATATTCTCCCTCCAGCAGGGTGACGTCAGCCGGAATGATGTCGCCGAGCCTCAATCTAATGATGTCGCCCGGAACTATGGTTGTCGCATCTGCTTCCGTCCAGCGGCCATTTCGTTTGACGCGAGCCTTTATTGCAAGCTGTCTTCTCAGGGCATCGACTGCGTTTGCAGCCTGGTGTTCCTGCCAGAAGCCTACGACAGCATTAAAGACCAGCAGTATCAGGATTATCGTGAAATCTGTCCAATGACTGACTAAAGCTGAGAGGACCGCGGCCACCTCAATCATCCAGGGTATTGGTCCCCAAAAATAGGTGAGAAATTTAAGAAGTGTGCTCTCTTTCTTTTCCTCGATAGAGTTGCGGCCGTATTTTGCGAGCCGTTTTTCAGCCTCCTGCTGACTTAGCCCCTCCAGCGACGTCCCCATCTGCTTCAATGACTCTTCCGGAGCCGTCCGGTCGGGCTTATCACATAAATCCGAATCGTCCGATTCGCTCGGATTATCCTCATCTTTTGTTTGAATCTCTGTCGTGTTCATTTTCAACCTCAGAAAAAAATTATGGCCGGACATCGAAATGTCTGGATTCTAATCTAGTTTGTAATTTTAGTTCAACGGCTCCCGTTCACACTAGCATTCCGGACATTGCATCCGGTTTTTCCGGTGGAGGCAACGAGATCGCCGATCGGCGGGCAGTCTAAAACCAGGGATGGCTGAGGGAATCCCACCAGTCAAAAAGTGTCTGGTAAGGAACTGTCGTGCTTTTAAATAATATAACATTTTTCTCCCCTTCTTGTTCACCCTCTCCGATGAAAACCCGCGAAAATCAAAATGAAACTAACCTTCATTCTCAGAGAAGCTGTGAAAATCCGCCCCACGATGCTTATATTTTATCGACGAAAGGATATGACTGAACCCAATATGACATACAAGTTCGGCGAGTATTCATTTGAATTCGGTAAGCGCACTTACCTCATGGGCATCCTCAATATCACTCCCGATTCCTTTTCCGACGGAGGAAGGTTTTTCGATTTGACCGACGCGGTTCTACACGCCTTCCAAATGGCGAAGGACGGAGCCGATCTGATCGATGTAGGAGGCGAGTCGACGCGGCCCGGTGCGGAGAGTGTCCCGGTCGAAGAGGAGATACGAAGAGTCGTTCCCGTGGTGCGCAAAGTGCGACAGAAGAGCGGCGTGCCGATCTCGGTAGATACATACAAGTCGGAAGTAGCGAAGGCCGCGCTCGAAGCCGGGGCGAATATTGTAAATGACATCAGCGGTTTGCATTTTGACAGTAAGATGGCGGAAACGATAGCTGAACACGGTGCGGGCGTTGTTCTCATGCATATAAAGGGAACCCCAAGGGACATGCAGAGCAATCCGCAGTACGGCGATGTCGTCAAAGAAGTATATGATTACCTGTCAAGGGCCGTTGAAGCGGCGGCGAAGAGCGGGATAAAACAGATAATGATAGATCCGGGCATCGGTTTCGGCAAAACGGTGAACCACAATCTTGAACTGATAAACCGCCTGGACGCCTTAAAAGCTATCGGGGTTCCGCTCCTTATCGGGGTATCCCGGAAGTCGTTCATCGGCAAGCTGCTCGATACGCCGGTGGAGGCCAGGCTCGAAGGCACCGCAGCGGCGGTCACTGCAAGCATACTTCGCGGTGCCGACATCATACGCGTCCACGATGTCCGTGAGATGCGCCGCGTGGCTCTGGTAGCCGATGCGATTCGGAGACAAGCGGCTTAATGGAACTCTTCCACATAGGTTTCCTTACAGTTTCGCTCATAGACATCCTGGACATTGGGATAGTAGCATTCATCTTCTACAAGCTCTATCAGGTCATGCGCGGAACCGTGGCCGCCCAGATCTTCATCGGGCTTCTGATGATACTGGCGCTTTCGTTTGCGGCACAGGCACTTGGGATGAGGGCCCTCGGCTGGCTTCTCGGCACGCTCACCAATATCTGGGTCATCGCATTTATCGTCCTCTTTCAACCCGAGCTTAGGAGGCTCTTCCTTTATTTTGGAAAGAACAGTTTTGTCAGGTTCTTCATACATATTGACATCAGCGAAACCGTGGACGAGGTCGCGGACGCGGCGGCGGAATTGAGCAACAGGCAGCACGGCGCACTCATCGTAATAGCGCGCACCAGCGCCCTGAGAACTATCATAGAAACCGGCGAGGAGCTGCGGGCGAAGGTTTCGAAGGGACTTCTGGTATCGATCTTCAACCCGAAAGCTCCACTCCATGACGGCGCGGTTGTAATCCGCGGAGAGTCCATCGAAGCGGCCAGATGTACCCTGCCGCTCAGCTCTACAACGAAAATCAGCGGCTATGTCCTGGGAATGCGGCACAGGGCAGGGCTCGGCGTTTCGGAGCAATCGGATGCTCTTGTCGTCATAGTCTCAGAGGAAACAGGGACGATCTCGATAGCTGAAGACGGTATCCTATCCCGCGGCCTTTCTCCTGAAGGATTAAGGCGCCGGCTGAAGGAGACACTTCCAAGTCCGTCCGAGAAGGGGATTAAGTCGATTTTCAAACGCACGGCCGAAGATGCCTAAAGTCGCGGTCATAATTCCCGCCCACAATGCAGCGGATACCGTCGGTGAGGTCATATCCCGCGCCGCAAGATTCGTTTCTTACAGCGACATCTTTGTCGTCGACGATGGTTCCTCCGACCACACTGACCTCGTAGCCCGTGAAAAGGGCGTCTGGCTGCTGCGTCACAATGAGAAGCGCGGCAAAGGTTCAGCACTATGCGATGCGACGAGGAAAGCTCTTGAACTCGACTATGAAGCCGTGATAACCCTCGATTCGGATTTGCAGCACGACCCGGACGAGATACCTCGCTTCATCGATGCCTCCAAAGACCTGGATGTCGTTATCGGTAAGCGGTCAATCGCGATGGGAAAGATGCCCGTGCACCGGTTCCTTTCCAATACGATTACTACCAGGCTTATTTCCATGCGAACGGGGGTGAACATTGAAGACAGCCAGTGCGGATACAGACTATACAAGACAAGAGTGTTGAAGTCGGTTCAATCTCGCTATTCCTTTTACGATTACGAGTCAGACTTGTTGATCAAAGCGGCGCTTTCGGGATTCAGGATCGGGTTCGTTCCGATTAAAACAATCTACAACAATTCAAAAAGCGGAATGCGGGCAATAGATATACTTCGTTTCATCAGAGTTTTTTTGAAGTCATTTTTGGAACGTCATGACAAAAACCAGACTCCTTGACAAATACACCGAAGCTCGCACGGATATGATTACCCTCCTCAGGGACAGGGGAATCACCGACGAGGAAGTGCTGAAGGCGATGGGGGAGGTCGAGAGACATCTGTTCGTGCCTCTTCCTCTCAGGAATCATGCTTACGACGATGCCGCGCTCCCGATCGGCGAGGGCCAGACAATCTCGCAACCTTACACCGTGGCTTTGATGACGGAGGAATTGCGGGTCAATAAGCTCGATAAAGTACTCGAAATCGGAACGGGGAGCGGCTATCAGACCGCTGTCCTCGCAGCCATGGGGATCAGGGTGTTTACCATCGAAAGACTTCCGGCCCTGCTCAAGGGCGCAAGACAGGTGCTGGAGAGCCTCAATGTCAGGTTTGTATCTAAGCTGAGCGACGGTACAATCGGCTGGCGGGAGTTCTCGCCATACGACGGGATACTCGTGACGGCGGGCGCACCTGAAATACCGAAGCCGCTGATAGAACAGTTGAAAGTGGGAGGAAGGCTGGTTGTTCCGGTCGGGTCTCAGGACTTCCAGCAGATGAAAGTTGTTACGAAGATCGACGAGGACAACCGGTTCGAGGTGACGGACAAGGCGGATTTCAAATTCGTGCCGCTCATCGGCAGGGAAGGATGGCACGAAGACGACAGCAGGTAAGCGAGCCCTGGCTATCGTCGGGCCCACTTGCTCGGGCAAAACCAGCGTCGCAATAGAGCTGGCGAAGCTGGTCGACGGGGAAATAATTTCGGCTGATTCGCGGCAAATCTACCTGCTTACGACTATTGGTACTGCAAAACCTTCAGCGGCGGAGCTTTCCGCGGCGCGCCATCACCTGATTGATATTCTTCCGCTGGAAGAACAAATGAGTGCGGGGGTATACTCCAGGCTTGCAAGGAACGTCGCGGCCGAGATCTTCTCCAGAAGTCATACTCCCATAATCGTCGGCGGATCCGGTCTCTATCTTCGCGCACTTGTCGACGGGCTCTTCGAAGCTCCGGATATCGATGAAATAACGAAGACCAATTTGAAGGAAAGGCTTAAGAACGAGGGGGCGGGAAGACTCCTCGAGGAACTGCGGGCGCTGGACCCGGCGGCGGCGGATGGCCTCCTCCCGCAAAACTACAAGCGAATTATCCGGGCGCTGGAAGTCTACCACAGCTCGGGTAAGAGAATCTCGGACCTTAGACAATGCAAACCCGATCTCCCGGATTTCGAGACTCTGCAATTCGGCATTGCAGTAGAGCGCAAGCATTTATACCGACGAATCGAGGCCCGCGTCGACAGAATGATAGAAGAAGGACTCGTTGACGAGGTCAAAGACATCCTCAGGCGCGGATTCGATCCCAATCTCAATTCTTTACAAACAGTCGGCTACAAGGAAGTGATCGCCTACCTTCAGCAGAGGATTACATTCGAATCTATGGTGGCACAGATAAAGACGAACACCAGGCGATACGCAAAACGCCAGATGACCTGGTTCCGGAAAGACGCCAGGATTATCTGGATTGAGTCCGGCGAAAAAGGTGCCGTGGAGATTGCAGGGGAGATCTTTGGTATGATCGGCAGTCTCGCGGAAGAAGACAAAAAAACGTCAGGTACCCTACCGCAATACTAGAGGAGAGCAGGCGAACGCTCAGGTGAGGCGGGCTTTTTCGGCCCCTGTGAGCAGATCAATAAGCATATCGGACCCTTCGGAGGCATTGAGAGCAGTCTTTACGTACCCTGTTCTCCATTCGTGCCCCTCTTCCTTGAGAGCTTTGCTCATGAGGTCGAACACCGGTTTCCAGAAGTCACCGATCAGGACGATAGGCTTCTCACCTATGATGTTCTTGTTCATCAGCTCCCATACTGCTGCAAACTCGACCAGCGTACCGGTGCCCCCTTTGAGAACTGCATACGCGTCTCCAATCTCGACCAGCCTCTGGAGCCGTTCGAAGGGTGACCGGGTGTGGACCTGAACATTTACGTACCGGTTTGGCGCGGGAGAAAAACTTGCGGACGTGACTCCTATAATCTTGACATCGGATTGGGAGGCGCCTCTTGAAACTGCCTCCATAGTTCCCCCATATCCTCCCGTACAAACGGAAATACCCGCCGAGGAAAGCTTTTTGCCAATAAGCTCCGCTTCCTCAAACTCCTTTGATCCCTCGTCCGGTTGGCTGCTTCCGAAGATTGTTGCTATCTTGCCCTGAGCGGGCTGTGTGATTTGTGTTTCAGACACAAAATCTAGTTGAAGATTGTTATCCTTTGACCGGGGCGGATGTCGCGGTCTGCGGTCGTGTTCCACTCCCTGAGCTGGTCCAATGAAACGCCGAATTTCTTGGCAATACTCCAGAGCGAATCGCCGGGACGCACGCGATAGACGGTTTTTGAGTCTGAGTTCTCCGCAATCAGATCGCTGCCGTCATTGCTTCCGGACGGTGGAGACACCCTCAACCGCTCCCCGGCATTAATTCGGCTTGAGCGGAGGCTATTCCAACTCTTCAAATCGGCGACCGTAACGTGGTAGTCCGAGGCTATCGTTGTCAGATTCTCACCGTTCAAGACTCTGTGGTATCCCGTTGCTGGATCTGCTGCCGGTGGGTCAGGTTGCGGAGTTGCCCGTTCAGGTGCGGGAGCCGCCATCACAAGAAGGCGCATCCGTGGCTTAATCCTGGAATTGCGGAGATGATTTATTCTCTTAAGGCGAGCCACCGTAGTTCCATATTCCTGCGCTAGTCCGCTGAGGGTCTCACCCCTCCTGACGATGTGAACATTGGATCTGGATCCGGAACTGCGATAAGCAACCCGCTCCACTCGCGGGCGGCTTTCGCTGGAGTAATAGGAACTATGGACGGGAATTCTCAATTGCATCCCGGGGTGGATGATGCTTCTCCTGCCTGTAAAATGATTTGCCGTTCTCAGCGCTGTGAGTGTTACACCGTAGCTCCTCGCAATCGTCCATAACGTTTCACCATACCTGACCCTGTGAAACGCCCAGGTAAGCCTTTGAGACGGAGGGAGCTTCTGAAAGTCCGCAGCGAAGAGCGGTCCCATCCCCTTCGGAACCAGAAGCGGATATCCGTTGTCTCCGTATTCCGGCGGAGTCACTCCGTGAACAAGTTCCGGATTCATCGCCATCAGGGAATCGAAGTCCATACCGGTCATCCTGGCTAACACGGCCAGATCCACACTTGCCGGAATATACACGGTGTCTCCCGGCGACGGGGGGGTGGCCAGGCTATCAGAAAAGCCATATTCGTTTGGATTCATCGCGATCAGTGTGACGGCTATGTACTGCGGAACGTAGTTCCTCGTTTCGCGAGGGAGGAAGCGTTTTATCTTCCAAAAATCTCTGTCACCACCGCTCCTCCAGATTGCTCTGTTTACCGAGCGTGTCCCGCAGTTGTATGCTGCAATTGCGAGATACCAGTTGTGGTATGTGTCGTACAAATCCCTTATGTGCTTTGCCGCGGCTTCGGTTGCCAGAACCGGATTTCTCCGCTGGTCGTACCACCAGTTTGAATGAAGTCCGTACAATCTGCCTGTGGACCTGATGAACTGCCACAAACCGACGGCTCCGGCCCATGACCTGGCTATCGGGTTCAGCCCGCTCTCGGGCATGGAAAGGTATGCTATTTCTGCGGGAAGTCCCTCTTCGCGAAAGATTTTTTTCATGGTCGGCATGTATAACCCGGACCTGTATATCCAGTCCTGCATGTGCCACCTTCCGCGAGTCGTGAAAAACTCGAGATTCTGCTCGACATAGCGGTTCATCACCAGGGGAACGGTCGTCTTTGCAGCCACCGCTTTGGGAAACTTGGCCCCCGCAATATTAATTGAATCGACGATTTGTGAGAGCTTTTCCTGCAAAGCGAATACCGAGGTGCCGGGCTCAAGATCCTGGACTGAAGAAATGTATCGCTTGTAGTCGTCGATGATCCGCTGGCTCAGAGTTACGAAATCCTTGTTCTCCTCGATGTCGGGATAGTAGCTCAGGTCGTTCAGGACATCGATGCTGTTTTCAAATTCTGTTTCGGATGAGTCCTGCGAACCGGCCAGCTGGAGCCTGATGGCTTCCTTGTAATATCCCCGGGCAAGGTCCATCAATTTCTGGACTGCAACGTCCCCGCCGAGGATTGAATCGGGACTATTCAGCGTGGCCAATTCCGTCTGCTGAACAATAGCACGCCTGCTCATCTCGACAGAAGTTTTCAGGCTCAGACTGTCGAGTTGAGCCTTTGTGTCACTGCCAGTCTCTACTATTTGAGATTTCTGAAGCTCGCTGTTTGAAGAGCAGGAAAACGAAATTGTTGCTAACAACCCCCCGATGATCAGTAACGAAAATCTGTTCCTACGCATTTGCCTCGTTCATTTGTAAGTCACCATCTAAACACCCAGCAATATATAAGCATCGTGCAGATTTGTCAAGTAAAAGCTTAAACGGCTGGCGAAACCGACTAAAAAACCACAACTTAGCCTTCAATCGTAATATCGGAATTTTTCCGGAAAGCTGAAGCGGAACAGGTGCAGATTTCTGCTGGATGAGCACGAGCCAGCCTGTTCCACCTCAAACTGTATTAGAAGACGACCGGTTCCTCGTAAACCCCAAAAACTTCCTTGAGCTTGTCGCACATCTCGCCAAGAGTCACATACGCCCGTGTGGCTTGAATGAGAGCCGGCATCAGGTTCGAGCCATCTTCTGCCGCTTTCTTGAGGCCTGAAAGGGCATTTTCAGCATCGATTGCGCTTCTCTGGGCGCGAACTTTGGCAATTCGCTGCCGCTGCTTTGTTTCCACCTCTTTCGGTATTTCAAGTAAGGGAATCGAAATCTGCTCGTTTTCAAGGATGTAGTCGTTGACGCCGACAATAATCTTGTCCTTCCTGTCGAGTTCCTGCTGATACCTGTATGCAGCGTCCGCGATTTCCCGCTGGAAGAAACCCTGTTCAATGGCTGCTATTACACCGCCGAGGGAATCGATCTTTTCAAAGTATCTCTCCGCTTCCTGTTCCATGCGATTCGTGAGGCTTTCGATGAAGTAGCTGCCGGCCAGCGGGTCGATAGTATTTGCCACGCCGGTTTCGAATGCAAGTATCTGCTGCGTCCGCAGGGCGATTGTGACCGCCTTCTCGCTCGGCAGTGCAAGCGTTTCATCCATGGAGTTTGTGTGCAGAGACTGTGTTCCGCCAAGCACTGCCGCCAGTGCCTGGTATGCCGTCCTGACAATATTGTTTTCCGGCTGCTGTGCCGTCAGAGAACAGCCCGCCGTCTGAGTGTGGAATCTCAGCGTCCATGTCCTCGGATTCTTCGCACCGTATTTGTCGCGCATACGGCGGGCCCAGATTCTACGTGCAGCCCGGAACTTTGCGATTTCCTCGAAGAAATCGAGATGAGAATTGAAGAAGAATGACAGTTGAGGGACAAATTCGTCAAGATTCAATCCTGCCGCAATCCCGGCCTCCACATACGCGAACCCATCAGCCAGCGTGAATGCAAGCTCCTGAATGGCCGTCGAACCTGCCTCTCTAATATGGTAACCGCTTATTGAAATCGGATTCCATTTCGGCATTTCCCTGACTGTGTAACCGAACATGTCGGTGATTATTCGCATAGAAGGAGTCGGCGGGTATATCCACTCCTTCTGCGCGATATACTCTTTGAGTATGTCGTTTTGAATTGTCCCGTGCAGCTGATTCCCTTTGACGCCCTGCTTCTCGGCTACTGCAATGTAAAATGCCAGCAGCATTGCGGCCGGGGCGTTGATGGTCATGGAAGTCGATACTTTGTCCAGCGGTATACCGTCGAAGAGTATTTCCATGTCAGCAAGTGAGCTGACGGAAACTCCGCAGACCCCCACTTCGCCTTCCGAAAGCTGGTCGTCCGCGTCGCGCCCCATGAGGGTCGGGAGGTCGAACGCCACGCTGAGACCGGTTTGGCCATTTTCCAAAAGATAGTGATAACGCTTGTTGGAATCTTCCGGAGTGCCGAATCCCGCAAACTGCCGCATCGTCCAGAGTCTGCCGCGGTACATCGTATGGTGAATTCCCCTGGTGTAGGGGAACTCGCCCGGGAATCCTATATCCTTTCCAAAGTCAACGCCTTCGAGGTCTTCGGGAGTATATAGCGCTTCTATGGACTCGCCGCTTACGGTAGTAAAATCGAAGGAGCGCTCTTCCTTTGCTGCCGCCTCTTTCTTCCATTCTTCTTTTCGTCTTTTGATATCGTCGAGGGAGTTGCTCATGGAATCACCTTTTCCGTTTTTATTCTGCGGTACGAATCTGATATGATCTTTACCGCTGCTGCGCACATTGTGAAATATCCGATCAAAAAGAGTAGCCAGCTGAAATGACCGGGCACGTAGCTCTCTATGCCTTTTGGGCCTCTGGATAACAAGATATGAAAGATTTGGCCCATAAACGAGTACAAAACGATCGCGCAGCCCGCCGCGAAAACCGAGGAATTGAGAGTCCCGAGTCTCACCTTGTCCGATTTGTCGCTAAGCCTTATGAGTGCAAGCGATGCGACTGTGAGGAGCAGTGAAACGAGAACAGGAGTGAGGACCGGGCCGATCCAGGGTATCGGTATCAGGAAAAGTATGTCGAAATTGAGAAGTGAAGTCGGCCAGCCGACCATAATCCACAAAAAGACGTAATAGAAAATGTCCCAAATCGCGAACCCATAGACGAAGTACATCCGCTTCTGGAACTTGTTTCGTCCGGCAAGCACTCCTACAGTGAGCAGCATTACGATAGTCGCCGCCTCGCGGCCTATTTCTATTACTGCGAGATTGGAAGGCAGATTCCTCAACGGGAAGATCTCGAGGACATTTCCGAAAAGCATCTCGCGAAGGTAGACGACAATGGCTGATTCAACATAGGCCATGGCAACTGCAAATATCGAGAGTGTATAAATCCTTTTCATAGCGGCAATTTCACGAAGTCTGAAGACTGTTTCAACGTAACATCGAACGCCTGGCCGCCCTCCCGACCCTCAATGTTTCTTGATTTGGGCCACCCTCATGTTTAAATTATGCAAAGAGAATTTGATGAGGACAAAAAGAGGGATTGCAATACTCGGTTCCACCGGGTCGATCGGAAAAAGCAGCCTCGACGTAATCTCAAGTATGAATGAACACGGCGAGGATTATTACGTGACCTATCTGGTCACTAATAAGAACGTCGATCTGCTCTACCAGCAGGTCAAGAAGTACAATCCAGTCGGCGTCGTGATAATCGACGAGCAGCGGGCGGCGCAATTCCAATCCTACCTGAACGGCGAAAAGCTCAAGGTTTTTTCTGGTGAAAAGGGGCTTGCGGAGGTTATGTCGCGGGGGGAATTCGATGTACTCATCAGCTCGCTCGTCGGGTTTGCGGGACTTCGTCCGACGCTGGAAGCGCTTCGTGCCGGAAAGACCGTTGCACTGGCAAACAAGGAAACGATGGTGGTCGCCGGCGAAATCGTTAACGAAACCGCGAGAAAGTACGACGCCAACCTTGTTCCGGTAGACAGCGAACACAGCGCAATCCTGCAGTGTTTCACCGGTGAGGACAAGGAATCGATTGCAAAGCTGATATTGACGGCGTCCGGTGGTCCGTTCCTGAACCGGAGCAAAGAGGACCTCGAGCATGTAACGGTGGAGGAGGCCCTTAACCATCCGAATTGGAAGATGGGGAACAAGATTACCATTGATTCCGCGACCCTCATGAACAAGGGTCTCGAGGTGATCGAGGCACACTACCTTTTCGATCTCCCTCCGGACAGGATAGAGATTGTCGTTCATCCGCAGTCGATCATTCATTCTATGGTTGAATTCGTCGACGGCTCGATAAAGGCACAGCTCGGCATGCCCGACATGAAGATACCGATCCAGTACGCGCTGACATACCCGGAGCGGATCCGCTCAAGGTACCAGCGCATCGATTTCGGAAAAGTGAGTCATTTGACGTTCATGAAGCCCGACGTCGACAAGTTTCCACTGATAAATCTCGCATACGCCGCCCTTGCCGCCGGAGGAACCGCGACTGCAGTTCTGAACGCCGCGAACGAGGCTGCGGTCGACCTTTTCCTGAGGAGGAAGATAGGGTTCACACACATATCCGAAATTGTGGCGCAGGCCCTTGAATCAATACCCCCCAAGCGTCTTCCGGACATTGAAGAGATTTTCGAGGCGGATCGCCAGGCAAGGCAGTTCGTCTACTCGGAGACGGAGCATTCCCACTAGCCCAGATTTGAGACAATAGCATGGCATATATTCTCTATTTCATAATCACTATCGGCGTTCTTGTGCTCGTTCACGAATTCGGGCATTTCATCGCCGCCAAGTTGTTCGGGATGAAGGTCGATACATTCTCGGTCGGATTTCCCCCCAGAGCGATCGGGAAGAAGATCGGCGACACTGACTACTGCATATCCTGGGTTCCCATCGGCGGGTATGTCAAGATAGCAGGAATGGTGGACGAGAGCTTCGATACGGATTTCCTGAAGCAACCGCCTCAGCCGAATGAGTTTCGTTCGAAGCCGATGTACCAGAGGATGATCGTTGTATCGGCCGGTGTTATCATGAATTTCCTGCTGACCTTCATGATTTTTTACGGCCTCAACCTTGCAGCAGGGAGGATGTATCATGCCACAACTACCGTCGGAAGCGTTTCTCAAAACAGCGTTGCTGAGCAAGTCGGTTTCAAACAGGGCGACCAGCTTCTCTCAATAAACAGGAAGAATGTCAAGAACTGGGAAGGGATTGAAACTGATCTATACATTGACAATGCAGTCTCGCCGGTAACGGTAAAGGTCAGGCGAGACGGGCAGACTGCCGCGTTGACTATTCCGAAGGGAACGATTAGGCCCGACAAGGAGATAGGAATCTACCCGGCCGGCATGCATGCCGTCATCGATTCTGTCGAGCCAGGTATGCCTGCGGCGAAGGCCGGTCTCAAGGCGGGCGACGTCATTTCTTCGATAGACAGTCAGACCATCTCGACAAGCACCCAGGTTGTCGACCTGATGAAAGCACGCAAGGGTAAGGTGGTCAATCTCGGCATTGAGAAGGGACACGAATCCAGTCATGTTACTGTCACCCCAAATTCAGACGGGAGAATTGGAATCATAATCGGCATGTCGTACACGGGGCCGGTTCAGGAGGTCAAGTACAACGTCCTGTCTGCGGTCCCGGCTGGAGTACAGGAAACCGTCGGCTATACGGGCATGCTTATCGAGTCGCTTGTGAGAGTCGCGACCGGCAAAGCCTCTTTCAGCAAGACTTTCGGTGGTCCGGTTAAGATAGCGCAGCTCGCTACTCAAAGTGCCGAGATGGGTTTCACGGTCTTCCTGAGATTCATGGCGCTTCTAAGCATAAGTCTTGCCGTGCTGAACATAATTCCTTTTCCTGCGCTGGACGGCGGCCATCTCGCTTTCCTGACTTACGAATCGATTTTCAGGAGGGAAGTACCCGCCAAAGTTAAGATCTTTGCGCAGCAAGTGGGATTTGCCCTGCTTCTTCTTTTCATGGCGTTCGTGATTTACAACGATATAGTCCATTTCTGAGTTTGACGTCGCGCCCGGGCGAGGAAGTCCGGGCTCTCGAATCATGTTCTCCCCGTCAAATCACCGACGCGTTTTGAGAGATAAGCGGATTCGGAAGAAAAGTTCCCGCAATGAAGACCCGGCCTGAGATGTCCCACCTACTGTGAGTGCTCTTTTCGGTTAAGAAACGCGGTTTTTGAGGCCGAAATCTTCCGCGCAGCCCATTTCACGAGAATTCTCTCTGCAACTTGCCTCAAGAGTGGATTTTCACTCGCGATGGGATTAGATTTAACAAATGTCAGGGTCGGGCAAACTCTTGCTGACTCGCAGACTCGCTTGGGCATCGGGTATTGCGTTTGCGTCAGCTCTAATGTCTTTCCTCCTGTCTTCGGGAATTCCCGCAGAGATAGAATTCTTGAAGACTGCCAGTCTTAAGACAATCGACCGGCGCTTCGAGTACCGCGGGCCGCTGAACCTCAGGGATACTTCCAAAGTCGTCATTGTCAGTATCGACGCGTCTACGCTGGATGAATTACCGAGCGGACACCCATTTCCAGATTGGTATTATGTAAAAGCAATTCGGAATTTGTTCGACCTGGGTGCAATTGCGGTGGGAGTGGATGTCCATCCGAAGAGTCTGCTCGGCCCCAGGACTCGCGAAGCGATCTACGCAACTTTCAAAGGTCGAAAGACACCGGTTGTAATCGCGGTGGACGAGCCGGACCACCAGTCGCGCAGTGATGCTCAGGAAGCCGGTCGATCAGGAACCGGTTTCTCCTTTGACAGGTCCGGCATCGTCGGGGCCGACAAACTTACATATGATGCCGACGGCGTGTGCCGCAGATATCTCCTTGAGGCGCCGGGGAGAGGAAAGCGCCCAATCCCTTCTTTCGGATTTGCATTATTAACTGATTGCCTCAGGCTGAGCGGACACTCACCTTTCAATGAAAGATCCTACGTCCAGCTGGAAGGAATCCGAATACCGAAGTACGATGACGGCTCAATACTGATTAACTTCCCGGGCCCGGCGGGGAGGGAATTTCCCATTTATCATTTCTGGGAAGTCCTCGACGATTCCTCGTTCGTGACTCGCGACGAGATGCGCTTCGGAGTACGCATCAACTACTATTATTATTTGAGGAAGGAGAACGTCTTTAGAAACAAAGTTGTCCTGATCGGGTCTACGCTTCCCGAATCTCAAGACGTCGAACGGATTCCCTTCACCGCAGGCACTCAGAACAAGAACGGCAATCTTGCTAATGAAGTGGAGATCCACGCGAGTGCAATTGAAACGATGCTTGACGGAGTCTTCCTGAGACCGGTGAGTCCATGGCTCAACTTCCTGGAGATGTTCCTGGGAGCGCTGGCGATTGCATCCGTGCCGCTCTTGTTCAGGCCGGGGCGCGGTTCCAGCATGTTCGTGGTATCCTTTGTTCCATTGGCGACAGCGGGAGTCGTTGCGGCCGGATCATACGAGAGCGCTTTGGTCTTCTTTGCAAAGAACGGAATTGTAATGGAGGTTGTGTATCCCCTCGTCGCATTTGTGTTCAGTTACATCGGAACCATCGCTTACCAGTTTGCGTCGGAACAGAAACAGAAAACTGCCATCAAATCACTTTTCAGAAGATATGTCGATCCCTCGCTGGTGGATCATCTTGTCGAGAACCCTGATGTCGTGAGTCTCGGGGGCGAGCGTAAGGTATTGAGCGTCCTGTTTACGGATATAACTAATTTCACCGGGTTGAGCGAACAGATGGACCCGCAGAGGCTTGTCTCTCATCTCAACCAGTACCTGTCATCTATGACCAATGTGGTTTTCAAGAATTGCGGGACACTGGATAAGTATATCGGGGATGCGATCATAGCATTTTGGGGTGCTCCCGTCGAAGTAAAGGGGCATGCTCACAGCGCGTGCACTGCGGCCCTTCAAATGGCCGAAAGACTCGAAGAGCTTAATGCGGTGTGGAATTCGAATGGCCTGCCGACCCTGAGTTTCAGAGTCGGGATCAATTCGGGAGAAATGGTCGTCGGCAATATAGGCGGCACCGAGCGGTTCGAGTATACGGTGATCGGCGACAACGTCAACCTTGCCTCCCGTCTGGAGTCTGCCAACAAGACTTATCGAACACGTATTTTACTCAGCGCTTCGACTTACGAATTGATAAAAGACGACATGGCGGCACGTGAAATCGATCTCATGATCGTGAAGGGGAAGACGAAGCCGGTGAAGGTTTACGAGCTTATATCCGGCTCATTCGAAGGACTCGATGTCGTGAAGAGAGACCTGCTGGCCCTTTATGCAGACGGCCTCTCGAAGTACCGGGAGAGGGATTGGAAGCGGGCTGCCGCGATTTTCGAAAGGGTACTCCAAGTCGACCCGGACGACTACCCATCGAAGATGTACCTCGGCAGGTGCAAAATGCTGGAGGTAGTCCGCCCGCCCGCCGACTGGGACGGCGTTTTTGTGATAGACCAGTAAAGATCTTGCGCGCTGCACGGGAGCCAAGGATAGAGAGAATTGCCTTTCACTTACCGCACATATAAATTGACCCAATGGCAAAACAGAAGAAGGCTCAACGGGAGGACCGTACTTCACGAAGGGGTGTAACTCCCAACCAGGTTGAGGACGATGCGAAGTTCGACCGGGCTCTTCGCCCGAAATTCATCAAAGAGTTCGTCGGTCAGAAGAAAATTGTAAACAAGCTCAAGGTGTTCGTCGAGGCTGCCAAGAAACGGAGGGAGGCTCTTGATCACGTACTCCTGATGGGACCGCCAGGCCTCGGCAAGACGACGTTGGCGAACATCATAGCGAACGAGCTTGGCTCGGAGCTGATCTCGACAACCGGACCTTCCCTGGAAAAGCCGGGCGACCTCGCCGGGATCCTGACGGCGATGCAGAACGGAGTCGTCCTGTTTATCGACGAGGTGCACCGATTGCCGGCCGCCGTCGAGGAGATCCTTTACGGGGCGATGGAAGATTACCGCGTCTCAATAGTTGTCGACAGGGGGCCGGGTGCCAGAAGTGTCCAGCTTGAAATCAACCCGTTCACACTCGTTGCGGCAACGACCCGGGCCGGACTCCTGAGCAACCCGTTCAGGTCGAGGTTCGGCATAATCGAGCGGCTGGCATACTACGAGGACGACGAGTTGCAGAAAATCGTTGAGCGTTCCGCATCCATTCTGGAGGTGAAGATCGACGGCGAGTCCTCTTTCGAGATCGCCCGAAGGAGTCGCGGAACTCCCAGAATTGCCAACCGACTTCTGCGGCGAACGCGAGACTATGCCGACGTCAATAATAAAGGCAGAATCACGCTGGAGGTTGCCAGGCACGCGCTGCAGCAGCTGGAGGTTGATAAAACCGGCCTCGATGAGATGGACAAAAAGATTCTTCTGACGGTGATCGACTACTACAAAGGCGGCCCGGCAGGAGTAAACGCTGTCGCTGCCGTTGTCGGGGAAGATCCGGGCACTATCGAGGAAGTCTACGAGCCTTTTCTGCTGCAAAAGGGCTATCTGAGAAGGACTCTTAGAGGCAGAGAAGCAACCGAAAAGGCCTACGAGCTCCTGGGCAGGGAGAAGAAAGGGTCTTCACTGCAGATCGACTTGCCGATGGGTGGGGCCCAGCAGAATAGCGACAATTGATTTCCCGTCTTACACAAGCGCTTCACAGTCCCGATTTTCAATGACTAGACAAGATCTTGGCCGATGATGTCGGCCGGCAAGATACGTGTGGCGCGTTTCACCCCGGTGTCACCCCGCCTGTACAGCAACGAAACGCTCGGGATCGTGCCGGATATACTGGGCAAGATACTTGTCAGGAAAATTCACGGCAAAACGCTGGCCGGCAGGATTGTGGAAGTCGAAGCATACATCGGCGATGATCCGGCGAGTCATGCCGCGCACGGGATGACCGCGAGAAACAAAGTAATGTACGAGGAAGGCGGCGTATCTTACATCTACTTCACCTACGGCATGCACTTCTGTTTCAACATCGTCACAGATCGGAAAGGATTCCCGGCCGCACTTCTCGTGCGCGCTCTCGAGCCTCTCTTCGGGATTGAGGAAATGAAGAAGAGAAGGGGAACCGACAATCTTCGCAACCTTACGAATGGTCCTGCCAAACTCTGTCAGGCGATGGGAATCGACCGCGATTTGAACGGAGTCAGGCTTACGGGCGGCAAGTTGTTCCTGGCCGATGACGGATTCAAAGTCGGAAGTGAATCGATCGGCAAATCCACCAGGATAGGCATTCGGGTCGGAACGGATATCGAATGGAGATTCTATTTGAAGAAGAGCGAGTTTCTCAGCAGGCGTTAGCCGAGGTAGAACACATTCAGATGCGGGAGAAAAATAACGTATAGGGCCCACATCGTGAGACCGAACGCCACCGGAACTGCGATATTGTCGTCCACAATATTGTAGGATACGACCTCGGCCACTGATGCCACGACGGTGGCGGCAAATCCTATCAGGTATTCAACAGCCCAGTAGTCTATTTTCGGAGTCAACATAACTCCTGCAAGACCGGCTATTATGAAGGCAAGGGAGCCCTCGTAGCTCTTCGGCATGTTCCTTCCGGAGAAGATCTTATGCCTCCCGAATCTCTTGCCGAACACAGCCGATGCCGCATCGCCGAGTATCAATACGGTGAAACTCGTTATCATTATGTACTTCGGGAAAATTGCGACACAGATTACGGCCGAGATCAACATGTAGGTGGCGCCGTTCAGCGCATGCTTCTTCTCGTCGACCTCGTGCTTTCGCAGTAGGAATCCGAAGAATTTATAGAAGAATACCGAAATCAGCGGGACGTCGTATCGTGCAAGATCCACAAGGACGAAGGCGACGGTTATCGGGACAAGTAACTCGAGGGTGAGCAGTTTGGGAATAAAATAGTAGACTACCGGGATGACGAGTGAGAAAAGGTGGATCCCTTTCCTGATTAATTCGCCACGAAAATCTACAGCATCCTGGACGGCGGTTTCTCCCATGGGTTCACCGGTGAACCGAATAGAATACCATCATCGTTTTGTCAGCCCGCTGTCTTCGTCAAAGAAAGATGGGTCATTCAATTCTTGCTCTGCGGCGCCGTAGTAACTTGCCCGCCCGAGATCTCCGGCTGGCTCTTCCCGTTTCCGTTCGGTTTGACGAACGGAGGGAGTTCCTCGCCTTTGATCGACTTGTCGATCTCGTCGGCATCGAGGATCTCGCGTTCGAGAAGTGCGCTTGCCAGTCTGTCCAGAGCGTCCTTGTGCTCGTTGATGATTTGTTCTGCTCGTTCCATGCATTTGAGGACGATTCCGCGGATCTCTTCATCTATTTCAATAGCGGTCTTTTCGCTGTAGTTTCTGTGCTTTGTTATTTCCCTGCCGAGGAAGATTTCCTGTTCGTTCTCTCCCCACGTCAGCGGTCCGAGCTTGTCGCTCATACCCCACTCGCAAACCATCTTGCGCGCGATAGTCGTGGCTTTCTCGATGTCGTTCCCTGCGCCGGTCGTGAATTTGCCGAAGATAATCTTCTCCGCAGCCCTCCCGCCCAGAGCGTACGTGATCATTGCGAGGAGGTACTCCCGCGAGTATGTGTGCTTTTCGTCGATCGGCAGATAAGTCGTTACTCCGAGGGCCCTTCCGCGGGGGATGATCGTAACCTTGTGAACGGGGTCGGCCTCCGGAACCATCCTTGCAACCAGGACATGTCCGGACTCGTGATACGCGGTGACTTTCTTCTCCTCGCCGGAAATTATCGTGCTTTTCCTTTCGGGACCCATCATCACTTTGTCTTTGGCCTCCTCCAGGTCCGGCATCGATACCGTCAAACTGTTTTTTCTGGCGGCCAGGAGCGCGGCCTCATTCACGAGATTGGCCAGCTCGGCCCCGGCAAATCCGGGCGTCTCCTTTGCAATGATGCTCAGGTCTACATCCTGCGCGAGAGGGATGTTTCGCGTATGGACTTTCAGGATCCCTTCTCTTCCTTTGACGTCCGGTCTGTCGACCACGATCTGACGGTCGAACCTTCCCGGCCGAAGCAGGGCAGGGTCGAGAACATCGGGCCGGTTGGTGGCGGCAATTATGATGACGCCGCTGTTCTGCTCGAAACCGTCCATTTCCACGAGAAGCTGATTGAGCGTCTGCTCGCGCTCGTCGTGTCCGCCTCCGAGGCCAGCGCCTCTATGTCTGCCGACCGCATCGATTTCATCGATAAACACTATGCACGGCGCGTTCTTCTTTGCAGTCTCGAACAGGTCACGGACGCGGCTTGCACCGACACCCACGAACATTTCGACGAAGTCCGCACCGCTTATGGAGAAGAATGGAACTCCCGCCTCGCCGGCAACCGCACGAGCGAGCAGTGTCTTCCCGGTTCCCGGGGGCCCGAGGAGAAGTACTCCGCGCGGAATCTTTCCGCCGAGTCTCTGAAACTTTGCAGGTTCCTTCAGGAACTCGATTATCTCGCCAAGCTCTTCCTTGGCTTCATCAGCACCGGCTACGTCGTGAAAAGTTACCTTGACCTGACTTTCGGTCATAAGCTTCGCGCGGCTCTTGCCAAAGCTGAAAATCCCTTTTGTATTGTTTCCCTGCATCCGGCGCATGAACACGAGCCATATTCCTATCAGCAAGACCCACGGCAGGAAGTTGATCAGGCCGGTCACCCACTCGTCGTTTTCCTTGACAAAGTTGAACTTGATCCCCGCTTTCTCCCATTGCGCAACGACACTCGGGTCGCCGGCCTGGGGGAGGAATACCTTGAATTTCTCTATTTTCGTCCTTTTTCCCGTACTTGTCGTAATCTCAGTCGGTTCTTTCAGCGTGCCGTGAAAATCGTAGTTATTTATGTCTGATTTCTTTACTACCGCTTCCTTGATCAACCCCGAATCGAGCAAAGTCTGGTACTGTGTGTAAGTAATTTCAGTCTCTGGATTATCATTGCCGCGGAACAGCGTCATGACGATGAAGACCGCGAGTATTATCGTTGCCCAGCCAATTATTATTCTGCCGGTCTTCCAGTTGAAATCTTCTTCAGGCGGTTGATTCTGTCGTCTTTTCAGGTTCGGTGGTGTAACTCTTCTCTTAGGAGGTCCGTTCTTGTTCCTATCGTTTTGTGTATTTGGCATCAATTAACTCCTGTGAATCTATTTATCCAAAACATATATCGATCTCAGGTTCCTTGCCTTCTGTGCATAATCAAGACCATAGCCAATGACGAAGTGATTTGGTATCTGGAATCCTATGTAATCTACCTTAAAATCGATTTTGACGCAATCACTCTTGTATAGCAGGGTTACGACGGTAAACGAACGAGGATTCTGCTTCGTCACAAGCCTCTTGATGAAATCCATCGATAGGCCCGAGTCTATTATGTCCTCGACTATAATGATGTCCCTGTCAGTTACTTGACAATTCAAATCCTTCAAAAGTTTCACGTTTCCGGACGAAATCTTGGCATCGCCGTAACTGGACAGCTTGAAGAAATCTATCTCGCAGTCTATTTCAATTTCCCGTATCAAATCGGAAAAGAAGATGAACGAACCGTTGAGCACACCGATGAATATGGGCGTTTTTCCCGCATATTTCCGGTTCAACTCTTCCGCAAGCTCCTTTATGCGCTTCCTGATATCCTCTTCGCTGAGGAACAGGCGGAACCGCTCGTTATTGACTGTGACAAATTTCACGGGTTCATTTATAGCCGAATTCAAGCTTCAATATTCTCCTGGTCTGTTCTGTCATTCTGAAACGGTCGTCGACCCGCAGGCCGCAAACCCATATTATATTGTCCCTGTTTGTCAAAACCAACACATTGTTCTTCTGGTATATCGGTATTTTTGAATCGATCAGGAAATCGCTGACCTTCTTCCGCCCTTTCAGCCCGAGAGGCACGAACCAGTCTCCGGCATGCCAGGTTCGCAAAGACAGGATATCGCCCACCTGGTCGGCATCAACAAACTCAACAACGGGGGAAAGAGAAAAGTGCACGTCACTCCGTTCCACGATTTCGCTTCTCAGGTAAAATTCTTCAAATTCATATTTCTTGCCCGGGAGAATTTCGGCGATGAATTCAGCAGGCTCCTTTGGGTGCCTGATAAAGACGAGATTGCGTCTGTCCTTGTAAGCAACCACATCGTTGCCGAGTTCGATAGAGCTTCCTGTCTCGGACTCGATCAAATCCATGATGGCATGGACCTTGGTATACTCCACTTCTCCCATAACGAAATTTCTGAGTGCCTTCATGATAATGTTCTGCTGTATGAACAACAGAGAACTCCTGAGCTTCGAGATATCCAGCAGTAGCCTCTCGCCGTCGAAGTCTTTCGCAACACTTGAATAAATTGCATTTGTCTCGTTGCTGATAAATGATTCCATCTCCTGGAAGATTGCAGCGGTGCGGTTCAGTGTCCCTGCAACTGCGGGGTTGATTCTCTCCTGGATTTGCGGAAGGAGAGAATGTCGGATGAAATTTCGTGTATAGTAGTCCTTCAGGTTCGAAGAATCTTCTCTGTATTTCAGCCCCTTTTGTTCTGAATACTGCTCGATTTCCTGGCGCTCCGCGAACAGAAGGGGACGGATAATTCCGTTGCGCATGACAGGAATCCCGCCAAGGCCGCTCGCTCCCGAACCACGCAACAGGTTCAGGAGGACCGTCTCGGCATTGTCATTGGCATTGTGGGCTGTCGCTACTTTCGTAAAATTCTTGAGAATTTTTACCGTTTCAAAGAACTTGTACCGGATTTCCCTTGCCCCGACCTGGAGAGAGGCCTTGTGTTCGACCATGAATGCCTTGACATCGGCAGCATGAACGAAACACTCGATACCGTAATCCTCTGCCAGCTTCTCGACAAATTTCTGGTCCTGATCCGATTCCTCTCCGCGGAGCTGGTGGTTAATGTGCGCAACCGATATCTCCAGATCCTGAGTTCTCCGCAACTCCATCATCAGGTCAAGAAGCACGACAGAGTCGATGCCTCCCGAAACACCCACTATTATCTTGTCTTTTGGAACGACAAGTTGGTGCTTGCGTACAAAGTTCTCGAATCTATTGAAAAAAGTAGGCAACATCGTGCATGCAAACGGTTTAGAATTTGTCTCGCATGGCGGGACTGGACTGGGGTAAAGTTATTATTCTGGCGCGTTAATTGCAATCTTGAAAGCCTGCACCCGCAAATGTGGATGTCCGGGCCTGAATGGCCCATCTTACCCCTTTTATGTGGAGGCGCTTGCCCGGGATTGCTCTTTAATCATCGGAATCATCAAAGTCCAAAACCGAATATTGATTCCAAGCGGGCAAAACAGCGGATATGGTAAGAAACCCTTAATCATACCGGTTTGTTAATGGGATGTGACTGATTATGGCAGGTGAATCAAATGTCCTTTTTGGTTATAATTACGGCGGACGAAAGCGAACAGAGAATCCAGTCAGCGGCCTGAAAACGCCTCATCGCCGCGGCGTACCTTTTTTTGTCGAAAGCGACTAAGGGGTGGGTCACTGACCCTCTATTTTGAACAAGAATAAGAAATGATCTATATATATGGACATATTGAGAGAATTCTACGGACCAAACGCAGGTTATGTCTTAGAACTATACGATAGATTCCTCACCAATCCTGCTTCCGTCGACGAAGCGACGAAGGCTGTCTTCCGGACTTTGGGGCCGGAGCTTGTCAAAGCAAAGATGAGTGCCTCTTCGGCAGAGGGAAAAGTTGTCCCCGCCCGTCTCGGTGTCGAGGCGGAGCGGAAGGAAGTCCTTGCCGCCGCCGGCCTCGCACAAGATATCCGGCAATTCGGACACCTTGCTGCCAGGCTTGATCCTCTCGGCCTATTGCCTGAAACGGGCGCAATGCTTAGTAAGGAAACTCACGGGCTAACTGACGAAATCCTCAAGACTCTTCCGGCCGACATCGTGGGCGGCCCGGTGGCCGACAGCTCGGGGAACGCTCGGGAAGCAATCGACGCGCTGATGAAGGTGTACACAAGCACTGTCGGCTTCGACTTTGAGCACGTGCATGAAGCCGACGAACGAAACTGGCTTCGTGACGCGATCGAGAGCAAAAAGTATTCATGCCTTGCGATGCCGGTGGATGAGAGAGCTTTGCTGGAGAAACTTACACAGGTCGAGGTGTTCGAACAGTTTCTTCAACGCTCGTTTCCGGGCAAATTCAGATTCTCGATTGAGGGCGTCGACATGCTCGTTCCAATGCTCGGCGAACTCGTAACGATCTCTTCGCACTCGGGTATAAGATCCATAATAATAGGGATGGCACACCGTGGAAGGCTGAACGTTCTCACTAACGTTTTACAGGTGCCCCACGCTGCGATCTTCGCCGAGTTCAAGGATCCCGCGCGCCACAGGAATTCCCGCGTGGACCTCGACTGGACGGGCGACGTCAAGTATCATCGCGGCGGCTCGAAGATCCAGAAGAACAGCTCTCCGAACGAGCTGGAAATCTTTCTTGCTCCGAACCCGAGCCACCTTGAGGCAATCGACCCTGTCATTGAAGGAATGGCCCGTGCGTCGGGCACGATTGCCGAACAGGCTGGAAAGCCAAAATTCGATCCTGGTGTGACACTACCTGTTCTGATTCACGGCGACGCCTCTTTCCCCGGGCAGGGAATTGTCGCCGAGACTTTGAATTTCTCTCGCCTGGAAGGATATACGACAGGCGGTACGGTTCACATCATTACGAATAATCAGCTCGGTTATACCGCCCTACCCAACGAGTCGCGAAGCACGAGATACGCCGGCGACCTGGCAAAAGGATTTGAAATACCCATCGTCCACGTAAATGCAGACGATCCTGAGGCCTGTATTGAAACAATAAGGATCGCGTCTGCCTACAGGGAGAGATTCCACAAGGATTTCCTCATCGATCTTGTCGGCTACAGAAGGCATGGGCATAATGAAAGCGACGAGCCGACTTTCACGCAGCCATTGATGTACGAAAAGATCCAGAAGACACCTACCGTCAGGCAAAAGTGGGCAAAGGTGCTTGAAGAGAGAAAGGCGCTTGCCTCCGACGAGGCGACAACGATGGTCAAGGGAGAATTTGACAGACTTCAGTCGGTCCTTTCTTCGCTCGAAGCAGACAAGGCGTTAATCGAAACCAGGCCCGTTGCTCCGCCTTCCGGGATAGCAAAACGGGTGAAGACCCAGGTGCCACTGGAAAGGTTGAAGAAGCTGAACGAGGAACTGATCGCATTTCCCGAAGGCTTCTCGATTCACCCGAAGCTTGCCCGTACCATTGAAAAGCGCAAGTTAGTCTTTGATGATCCTGACGGCCTAACGGTCGATTGGGCGACTGCCGAGATACTGGCATTGTCCTCGCTCGTAGAGGAGGGAATTCCGATCCGGTTTACCGGCCAGGACTCCGAACGGGGGACGTTCAGCCACAGGCACATGCGGTATCACGACATCCGGAACGGGAACACATTTAATCCGATTCAGTCGCTGCGCACGGCGAAAGCAGGATTCGAGATATACAACAGCCCGCTGACGGAAAACGCCGCAATTGGGTTCGAGTATGGGTACAGCGTCCAGGAGCCCGAACGGCTGGTAGTTTGGGAAGCGCAATACGGAGACTTCATAAATAACGCGCAGATGATGGTCGACGAATTCATAACCTCTGCGAGGGCCAAATGGGGACAAACCACATCGCTAGTCCTTCTCCTCCCGCACGCATACGAGGGTCAGGGCCCCGATCATTCGAGCGGCAGGCTCGAGAGGTTCCTGGAGCTGGCGGCTGAGACTAACATCCGTGTTGCTAACTGCACGACCGCGGCGCAGTATTTTCACCTGTTGAGAAGACAGGCACTTGTGCTGAAGACGGATCCCTTGCCTCTCGTCGTAATGACTCCAAAGGGCCTCCTGCGTCATCCGCGCACGGCTTCGACTCCGAGAGATTTGTTCGATGGGAGATGGAAATCCGTCCTTGACGACCCGGATGCCGCTTCCCTGCGCAAGAATGCCGAAAGGCTGGTTCTGTGCAGCGGAAAGATATTTGTCGACCTGATAGACAGTGAGTTCAGAGCGTCCTACGACAGAGTCGCGGTGGTTCGGGTGGAACAATTGTATCCTTTCCCGGAGGAAGAGCTGAAAGAAATTGTGTACGGTTACACCAATTTAGCAGAGATTGTCTGGACTCAGGAAGAGCCGCAGAACATGGGTGCATGGAGATACGTCAGGCCGCGGCTTCAGGAGCTGTTCGGCAATCGCCTTCCCATTAAATATGCGGGCAGAACTCCGAACGCCAGTCCCGCGGAGGGATCGACTACACTTCACATCGCTCACCAGAGAGAGATTGTCAGCGATGTCTACAGAGGAAATCAAAAAGTCATGGAACATAAGCATGCCAAAGATCCATTGGTGAGCGAGCTGACTTCCGATCGGCAGACAGTAAATGAGGCACACAGTACAAGAGGAAACAAGAGATGAAGCATACGATAGTAGTTCCGGCACTCGGGGAATCAGTGGTCGAAGCGAGGATTGCGCATTGGCTGAAAAATGAGGGCGAGGCCGTCGAGATCGGTGATGTCCTCGTTGAACTCGAGACTGAAAAAGTCAATGTTGAGGTCGCTGCTCAGGATGCGGGCGTCCTGACGAAAGTCATTGCCCGCGAAGATGATACCGTTCATATCGGAGATGCCATCGGCGAAATAGATTCTTCTGTGCGTGCCGTCGCAGCAAAGATCGGGCAGGATATGGCGCCGGCCGCCGATAAAAAGAACAACGGCACAACTTCGGCACAACCGCGCGACGTCGGCACAGGGGACGAACAAACCCCGAAGGAAAAGGCGACCCCGTTGGCGAAACGGGTCGCGGAAGAGAGCGGACTGGAGATCTCCTCCGTTTCCGGTTCGGGTGCGGGCGGCAGAGTCACCAGGCGGGATGTGGAAAGCTATTTGTCTCAGACACCGGAATCGAAGGGGAATAAAAATGTTTCTGCCCGGCCGGGCAACGGGACAGCCCGCACGGCACCGACAGCCCCCAGAGTCATAGCGCTCGATAGAACAGAACGCGAAGAGAAAGTGAAGATGTCTCTTCGAAGGAAGACAATCGCCAGGAAAATGCTTGAGTCACAGCAGTCGGCGGCAATGTTGACTACGTTCAATGAGATCGATATGAGTCGCGTGATGGAGCTGAGGAAGAAGAACAAGGAGAGCTTCAAGCTGAAGTATGGAGTAAACCTCGGGATAGTGTCGTTCTTTGTCAAGGCCGCCATCGCGGCATTGAAGGAGTTCCCGAGATTAAACGCCGAAATCGCCGGTGACGACATATTGTACAAGTACTACTACGACATAGGAGTGGCAATCGGTGCAGAAGAGGGGCTTGTGGTCCCGGTGTTGAGGAATGCAGACAGGATGTCTTTCGCGGAAATCGAGAGAGGCATAAAAGAATACGTTGAAAAGTCGTCGAGCGGTGCCTTGACGCTGGACGATCTGCGCGGAGGCACCTTTACGATTACGAACGGAGGAGTGTTCGGCTCGATGATGAGCACGCCCATTCTAAACCCGCCGCAGGTCGGCATACTGGGCCTTCACAAGATTACCGAAAGACCTGTCGTCGAAAATGGACAACTCGTAATTAGACCCATGATGTACGTCGCGCTCACATACGACCACAGAATAGTCGACGGGCGCGAATCCGTACAGTTCCTCGTAAAAATAAAGGAATATGTCGAAGATCCTGCGACAATGCTTTTTGAGTAGGTCGCTCTCCCATTCTCCATCGAAGGGGGGACTCAAACGCTAGCCAGCTTGCGCCCGGGAGGGCCTGGCATTCAGGGCCTTTCGGGAATTCCCGGCGCGGAATTTTGTTCGTGTAAGCTCCCTTATTGCGTCTGACGCAACCCATCTTGCAGATCTTGAGTCGATCTTCATGATCTCTCGCGCGGTCTTCAAGGCGGCTTTATTGAGTCTCGGGTTTCGCTTTCCGATCTGCCTGAGTGCCCAGTTGTCGGCCTTCTTTACAAAATTTCTGTCGTCCACCGCGGCCCGCTTTATGATCGGTAGGAAGGACGTAAATAAGCTGTCATCGGCACCCTTGTCATGCACGGCCAAAGACGCCATGAGAACAAATCCTGCGCGCTTGACAAACTCTTCCTCTCTCTTCGTCCACTCTTTGGCTTTTTTGACGGCAAACTTCGTCTTGTCGAACAAATTGCTGCATACCTGATCGCACACATCCCACGAATCGAAATCCATCGCCCATTTTTCCATCTGATCTTCCGTGACGTCTGCGGGGATGTCGATAAACCCGGCAAGAATTCTCGCCTCATGTATACCGGTCTTCCACAGCTCCACGGCCAGCGGATGGTTCTTGCCGATTTCCTTTGCAAGGTCACGGAGAATCGGAATCGAAATTCCCAAAGTGTTCTTCGTGTTGATCCCGTATCTTGACAAACCTTCGAGATTTTCCGGGGCACGAAATTCTTCCAGTACTCTCATGACTTTGATCGCGTCTCGTCTTGCGTTTTCCATGTCCACAGCCTCCGAATTGTTGCTCGCCTCCCGGCAATCGGCCGGATACAAAAAATCAACCGCGTGATGCTCCGCCGCCGAAGTCAACCTGGATCACCTCGCTGCCGATACACACAAATATATGAAGATGATAATTCCGAAGCCATCCTCGGTTGTCTTATGACGAACGTGTCACCGTATGTTTATCAAACGCGCGGTCGCGCGGTCCGATTTCGAAGGGTGCAGTAAGTCGGCACGCTTAACCTTGATTGGACGTGCTTATATAATTAACTTTCGTGTCGATAACCAAGAGAGCAGTCATTGCCTAAACGTGAAGATATAAAATCAATCCTGATAATCGGGAGCGGCCCCATTGTGATCGGACAGGCATGTGAGTTCGATTATTCGGGTACGCAAGCATGCAAAGTATTGAGGAAGCTGGGCTACAAAGTAATTCTTGTGAACAGCAACCCTGCAACCATCATGACTGATCCGGAGCTGGCCGACGTGACCTACATAGAACCGCTTACTCCGGAATTCGTCCAGAAGATCATAGAGCTTGAGAAGCCGGATGCGATACTTCCTACGATGGGGGGACAAACGGCCCTTAACATCGCCGTCAGCCTGGCACAGTCGGGTGTACTCGAACGGAATGGTGTCGAGATGATCGGCGCGAAGCTCGATGCGATAGAAAAGGCCGAAGACCGGGAGCTCTTCAAGGACACAGTGACAGCGATCGGGCTGGATGTCCCGAAAGGAGGATTCGTCCGGACGATGGAACAGGCGATGGAGATAATCCAGCGCGTCGGCTTCCCGGCGATCATCAGACCGTCATACACTCTCGGCGGAATGGGAGGCGGAGTAGCCTACAACATAGAAGAGTTCGAAGGCATCGCGCGCCACGGCCTTTCCGTCAGCCCGATAAGCGAAATACTGATAGAAGAGTCTGTCCTCGGCTGGAAGGAGTTCGAGCTGGAGGTCATGCGCGACAGGAAGGACAATGTCGTAATCGTGTGCTCGATCGAGAATGTGGATGCCATGGGCGTGCACACAGGCGATTCGATAACTGTTGCGCCGGCCCAGACCCTGACCGACAGGGAATACCAGCAGATGCGCGACTGGGCGAAGAAGATCATACGTGCCGTCGGCGTCGAGACCGGCGGATCCAACATACAGTTTGCAGTGGATCCTGCCGACGGTAGACTCGTGGTAATTGAAATGAATCCGCGTGTTTCCCGCTCCAGCGCCCTTGCTTCGAAGGCAACCGGATTTCCCATCGCCAAGATAGCGGCGATGCTCGCGGTCGGATTCACGCTGGACGAAATTCCCAACGATATCACGAGAAAGACTCCCGCCTCATTCGAGCCGTCGATCGACTACGTCGTCGTGAAGATTCCCCGTTGGGATTTCGAGAAATTCAAAGGGACAGATGACACTCTCGGTGTCCAGATGAAATCGGTCGGGGAAGCCATGTCGTTCGGAAGCACGTTCAAGGAGGCCCTGCAAAAAGCCCTCCGGTCCCTTGAGCAGGGAAGATTCGGACTCGGGGGCGACGGGAAAGACGCCTATAATATCCCCAAACTGAAGAACGCAAAGCTGAGGGAAGCGAAAAAGGCGATTGCAAACCGCCTGAAACGGCCGAAGCCGGACAATATCTTTTACCTCCGTCCGGCTCTTCAGTCGGGCATAACCGTGGAAGAGATACATGAGCTCACAAGAATCGATCCGTGGTTCCTGATGAACGTCAAGGAGATTGTCGATTTTGAGAATGAGCTACGCGAGAATTTTTTTGTAGAGTGATTACGGAAAAGAACGAGAGATTTTGAATTGAGCCCAGACCATATAAAGAAAACGACGATCAGCGAATCGGCAATTCGCAAAGCCAAGCAACTCGGCTATTCAGATAAACAGCTCTCTGAAATTTTCGAAACTTCAGAGTCTAAAATACGCGAAATGAGATTGAAGCTCGGCGTAAAACCGGTGTTCAAGACGGTCGACACTTGCGCGGCGGAATTCGAAGCGGAGACGCCTTATCATTTTTCGACTTATCAGGAAGAAGATGAATCGGTAAGGAGCGGCAAAAAGAAGGTCGTTATTCTCGGGAGCGGACCCAACAGAATCGGCCAGGGCATAGAATTCGACTACTGCTGCGTCCACGGGGTTCTGGCTGCACGCGAAGAAGGCTACGAAGCCATCATGATAAACTGCAACCCGGAGACTGTCTCCACCGACTATGACACCGCCGACAAGCTGTACTTCGAACCCCTTACGTTCGAAGATGTAATGAATGTAATAGAAGCCGAACAGCCGGAGGGAGTAATCGTCAGCTTCGGCGGTCAGACCCCTCTCAAGCTGGCCAAGCCGCTCGAGGAAGCGGGGGTTAAACTGCTCGGCACGAGCTCCGAGGGCATCGACATTGCGGAGGACAGGAAGCGGTTCGGTGAGTTGCTCAGGCGGCTGAAGATTCCGCACCCGGAATTCGGCACCGCCTACTCAGTTGCGGAGGCGGTCGATGTCGCTTCACTTATCGGGTATCCGGTACTCGTTCGGCCATCCTACGTGCTCGGCGGCAGGGCAATGGAAATCTGCTATAACGAGGAGTCTCTCAGGAACTACATGCAGACCGCGGCCGACGTTTCGCCCGACAAGCCGGTGTTGATCGACCGGTTTCTCGAGGACGCGTTCGAATTCGATGTAGACGCCGTCGCGGACGGGGAAGACGTCGTCATCGGCGCCATCATGGAACACATCGAAGAGGCAGGCATCCATTCGGGCGACAGCGCGGCAGTAATACCTCCTTACATGATTACCGACAAGTGTCTGAGCGAGATAAAAGACTATACAAACATGCTTGCCCACGGACTCAAAGTCGTCGGTCTGATGAACATACAGTTTGCCATGAAAGATGACGTTGTATATATAATCGAGGTAAACCCGAGGGCAAGCCGAACAGTCCCGTTTGTGAGCAAGAGCATCGGGCTGCCGCTCGCGAAAATCGCGGCGAAGATCATGCTCGGTAAGAAGCTGAAGGATATGAATCTGGGTCGGGCTAACGGCCGATTCGACCACATAGCGATCAAGGAAGCGGTCTTTCCCTTTAATCGCTTCACACGCGTCAAGGTTTTTCTCGGTCCGGAGATGAGGTCGACCGGCGAAGTTATGGGAATTGATCCTGACTTCGGCGCCGCTTATGCCAAGTCTCAGGCTGCAGCAGGAAACCCGCTTCCCAAATCGGGTGCGGTGTTGTTCAGCGTGAATGACAACGACAAGAATGAAAGCACGCTTGAGATCGCCCGCGCCTTTGCAGGTCTGGGCTTCAACCTGATCGCTACCGAAGGGACTTCGAAATTCCTGACACAAAACGGCGTTCAGAACGAAAAGATATTCAAGGTCAGTGAAGGCAGACCCAACATCGTGGACTTCATCAAAAACGGCAAGATACAGTTCATCATAAATACTCCTCTGGGCGAAGAAGCACGGACAGACGAGTTTTCAATAGGATGGGCCGCGATCGAGCACAGGGTGTCGTTTGCCACGACGCTTTCGGCCGCGTCAGCCGCTGTTAAAGCCATTAAGTCGCTGCAGGCCGGGGAACTGGGCGTCAAACCGATTCAGGGGTATCACCGTCCCGGTTGATTGTGGCAGCGTGCGGGCACACTCAGGTCCTACCGCCAATTAAACCCGCGTCGGACTGTTGCGAATCTGATGCCTGTTCTGGTCGTAATAAGCGCCTGCCGGCACTTCATGCGGCAGCTCAAACTTCACCTCCTGTATATTCTCATCGTCAGTTCTTATTTTCAATTTTGGAATGAAGCTTCTATTCTCAGCCTCGATAGCGCTCACATTTTTATCGGCGGGAACTAATGCCGGAGCACAGTCAAAGATACAATCTGTCGCGCTTGAAGGCGCTGTATCAGGGGTGGATATTCATCCCGCTGACTATTTCAAACCTCTCGGTTTTTCTTCCGCCGACACCTCCAGAATCAAGTCCGGCATAGACGGCATCTGTCAGCTATTCTACTCGAAAGGGTATCTCTTGTGCACGGCGGATTCGTTCAGGGTTGTTCCCACGAAACGCGCAGGAGAAACGGAACTCACGGTTTATCTTTCCGAAGGTCCGCGTCTCCTCGTGGGGCGGATCACCATAACCGGCAACAAGTTTTTCGAAACGCCGGCTTTGATCGGCGAACTCAATACGCGTGTCGGATTCCCTTTTGACCAGGTGACGATGGAAAACGACATCAAATATATCCTCGGCGAGTACAATGCCAGCGGGTTTCCGCTGGCAGTAATTTCAATCGACAGCGTTTACATATATGGCGATCGCGGTCAGGATTCGCTCGGCATAGCGTTGAATATCAAAGAAGGTAAGCGTGTCAGGATCCAGGCAGTAAGGATCGAAGGGAACACCGAAACGAAAGATTACGTGATAATGCGGGCCCTGCAAATCAGCCCTGGAGCTTACTATAGCGACGAGGAGCTGAAACTGGCAAGGCAGCGCCTGCAAAAACTCGGGTTCTTCAAAAGCGTCGGCGAGCCTCAAATATTCGAGAGCGCCGACACGACTGGTCTCCTGGTCAATGTTGTGGAAGGGAACACAAATACTTTCGATGGCGTCATCGGCTATGTCCCCTCCCAGCTCGGGCAGTCCGGCTATTTCACGGGGATGATAGACGTTTCGATGACAAATTTGTTCGGGACCGGCCGAAAGTTCAGGGCAATGTGGCATCAGGAAACGAAACTGACACAGCAACTTGAAATCGATTACGGAGAACCTTATGTGTTCGGCCTGCCCGTGAATGCCGAAGTATCTTTCGCCCAGCGGCAGCAGGACTCTACCTCTGTCACACGAAATTTCGGCCTGAGTGGAATATTCCTCTTCAGCGATAACCTGAATGGAAACCTGTCCCTCAACACTCTATCGACGACACCTCTGGTGAACGCTTCCAACTACTACTCGGTGTATCAGAGCAACGTTTTGGATCTCGGGGTTGGCGTTACTTATGATACACGGAATGATTTATATAGTCCGACACGCGGATTACTCTATGAGACTCAGTTTCAATTCGGCCAGAAGAGAGTCTATGGCCCGGCGCAGCTTATAACTCCGGATACAAGGTTGACTAGTTTCACGCAGCATCTTACGATCGGCCTGTCGCTTTTCCACGAATTCATACCCAGGCAAATACTGGCAATCGGACTACATGGTGAGCAGGTCACCGGGACCGAGCTGGATCAGAGCGACATGTACCGTCTGGGCGGCACGAACACGATTCGTGGATACGCTGAAAATCAGTTCCTCGCGACGAAGGCGGCCTGGACGAATATCGAATACAGGTTTGCAACCGGTCGGGAGTCGTTCTTCTTCGGCTTCGTCGATGCCGGGTATATCTACATGCAGAGTGATCCTCTCGCTGGATTGCCGTCGAATTCATTTTCAGTCTACGGCTACGGCGTCGGGGCGCAGGTGGAAACGGGAATCGGGATATTGAAGGCAAGTTTTGCGCTTGGCAAGGGGGATTCATTTGTGCAAGGCAAGATTCACTTTGGGATCGTAAACCAGTTTTGAGTCGAGTATTGATTGGTACACTTTATTTTGTTAAAAATAGGTCAACATTTCGGAATCTTTGTGGAGACCTTCGCCGTTTCGGAGTAGAGGCATTTTTCCTCGCCGCCCGATACAATCCGCTCGTTGAAGGCTTCGAAGAATCGGCAGTCACGCATTTCTGGCGACCAATAGCAAGAGGGTTCAAGAAAGACTAATGTTCAAATATTTGAAATTAGCGCGCATAGGGAATGTCATAATCGCATTTTTGAGTGTCGAATGTGCAGGAATTCTTTGCGGAATAGATATCTCGCGCAACTGGCCCATCTTCGCCGCGGCATTGGCGGCATCCTTTATTACAGCCGGAGGTAACGCCGTCAACGACCTCTTTGACATCGACATAGATAAGATAAACCGTCCTCATCGCCCGCTGGCCTCCGGTTCATTGTCTCCACGCCAGGCAACGGCGTTCTACGCGGTTGTCACTTTAGGGGGTCTTGCAATAGCTGTATCTGTGAACTTCCCCTCCTTCGCCATAGCGATCCTGGCATCCGTGCTGGTATTCCTTTATAGCTACAAGCTGAAGAGGACGATTCTCTACGGCAACGTGATGGTCGCCTTCGTGACGGGTCTCAGCTTCATTTATGGAGGTGCTGCCGTTGGCGATCTGAAAGATGTCTACCCTGCTGCAGCTTTCGCTTTTCTGGCAAATCTTATCAGGGAAATAATAAAAGATGCGGAAGATGTTGACGGCGACGGGCGCGTAGGGGTACAGACTATCGCAACGAGATACGGGACAACGATATCGGCACGATTAGCCATCGTGCTTACCGCATTACTTATTCTGATGGTGTGGGTCGTGTTTTACCTCGGCGTATTGCCGATTCAGTTCCTGACCGTGTGTGGTCTTACGATATTACCGATCGGTATTTACATTACTTATCTCCTCGTCACCCGGCGCAGCTTCTCCGAGGCGAGCTTCGGGTACAAACTTATAATGATCTTCGGGCTGGTAGCTCTCATTGTGGGAAAAGTATAGTTTCCGGGCACGACAGGCTTTAATCATTAAGACACAAATCTAGGAGCACAGTGATGAAAAAGTACCTTACGGTTCTCCTCTCCGTTGCGGCCCTTTCCATGGCAAGGTCCCAGACCCTGCCGCCCGTACACCACGCACCGAACAGGGAGTTCCACATGACCAATATAGTCCTGAACTTCAAGTTCGATATGTCGACGAAGACTCTTTTCGGCAGGGCAACCGAGACGATTGAACCGTTGCGAACGCGCTTGGATTCCGTTCACCTTAACGCAGTCGCCATGAAAATTGCTTCGGTGACTATGAGCGGGAAGCCGCTTGCTTACCGCTATAACGGCAAAATGTTGACGGTAATATTCGACAAACCGTACGGACTCAATAATCGACTCACTTACTCTATCGCATATTCTACGCAGCCGACCCGCGGCATTTTCTTCATCACTCCCGATAAGTGGTATCCGCACCGGGACCCGGAAGTCTGGAGCAACAGCGAACCCGAAGACGCGAGGTACTGGTTCCCGTGCCATGACTATCCCGACGACTTCACGAGCAGTTCGGTGATAGCGACCGTACCGGAAAACTGGACGGTCATTTCCAACGGCGTGCTGAAGATGGTGACACCGGTCGACGGCGGGAAGGAGAAGAAGTTCGAGTGGGTCGAAGCCCGGCCGCATGTGGTTTATCTGATCTCGATTATCGCCGGGATTTTCAACAGGTTTGAGGATCATTACGGTAAGGTTCCGATCTATTATTATTCGGATCCGAAGTACGGAGATCTTATTGCCCAGAATTTCAGCAGGGAGCCGGACATTTTGAAGTTTTATTCCAACATCACGGGTCATCCTTTCCCCTGGGAGAAACTGGCACTAACTACCGTTACCAACTTTACGTGGGGCGGAGAAGAAAATGTGTCGGCTATTACGCTGACCGACCGGACTATCCACGACAGATTTGCGGAACCTCAGATATCAAGCGTCGCCCTGATCGCACACGAAACCGCGCATCAGTGGTTTGGAGACCTGCTGACGACCCGCAACTGGGCAAATACCTGGCTGAACGAGGGATTTGCCACCTATTTCGAGGCACTTTACCGTGAGCATGCCTTCGGCGAGAAGGAATTCCAGTACGAAATGTATCACAATCACAGGCAGGTCGTTGCGGCCGACAATGCCCACAGGCAGCCGACCGTCTACGACCGGTACTACGATGCAGTCGATGTGTTCAATACGTATATCTATCCTCGCGGCGCCTCTATGCTTCACATGCTCAGGTTCTTCCTCGGCAATCAGCTGTTCGACAAGGCAATAAGGCATTACGTCAAAGAGTTCAAACACCGTAATGTTGATACCAGGGATTTCTCCGATGCCATCCGAGAAGCAACAGGTTACAATGTCGACTGGTTTTTCAATGAGTGGCTCTACAAGGGCGGCCATCCCGTCTTCGACGTAAGCTACAAATACCATCCGTCATCCCAGCAGGTTGTCATGAGTGTGGACCAGGTTCAGAAAGTCGACAGCATGACGCCGGTTTACAAGACACCCGTCGACATTTACATTGCCACTCCGATGGCAAACTTCACTAAAAGAGTGTGGATCGATTCGGCATCGAACACGTTCACGTTCAGCGTGCCTGACAAACCCTTGATGGTCAATTTCGACCAGGGCCATTGGCTCCTGGACCAGGTCCACTTCAAAAAGAGCGAGGCAGAACTTGCATATCAGCTGAAAAGCGACTCGGATGTCGTAGGCCGCATATGGGCTGCAACGCAACTGGAAAAGCATTACAAGAGTGAGGCAGAGGTCCCATTGATAAGCGCTTTGAAGAAAGACGATTTCTGGGCGGTTCGCCGCAAATGCGCACAGCTTCTCGGGGATTTCGTGAACGATAAATCCAAAGAGGCTCTGCTTGATGCAACGCATGATGCGGATGCGCGTGTTGAGGAAGCGGCGATTTACTCCCTGGGCCATTTCAAAGGCGACCGTGGCCTGGAAGACGTCATGTCCAGGATTTTCTACGACGAACAGAACTATTTTGACAGGGCGGCGGCAGTGACGGCGATGAGCGACATCGATTCGATGGCCGCCTTTCACGTCATCTATACGGCGCTCGATAGAGACTCTTACGGCGAAGTGATAAGAACTGCCGCACTTAATGGGCTCACCAAAATCAAGCCCAACATGGCCTATCTTATTGCCACCAACTATTCGAAGTACGGCGAGCCTGAAGCTCTTCGTATCACGGGACTCCGCGTGCTGGCGAAGCTCGATATGAAATACAGTGAAACAATTGCTCAGTTTACGAAATATCTTTCAGACCCTTACATCTGGGCGCGTGCCGGTGCTATCGAAGGATTGGCAAAAATAGGGAAGAAGTCGGTGATACCGCTTTTAAGGGAAAGAATAAAAGTTGAGCCTGACGGTCGACTTGTTGCTATGGCAAGGCGTGCCATCAGATCCATTGAAAGCAGGGGGCAATAACACGACGGTTTAATATAAATGGGAGCGCTCGCTCGGGCGCTCCCTTAACTGAAAGAAATCCCATCCCGAATATCCACCCGATCACACTGTAACGATTGCGGAAGGCACTCGTATTCCTACAAAAAGGAATCGATTTTGAGCAAAAGAAATCTACTGCTTCTATCCCTTGTATTTGCATCCACGCCTCTCTTTGCCGAACAAGTGCAGGATTCCACTAACTCAATTCGGTTCGTTATTGATGCGGTCAGAATTAACAGGGACATCGCGCTTACCGGCAGGCTCACTGATCCCCTCTGGAAAACGGCGCCCCAGGTGGAGCTCAACTACGAGATTCAGCCGGGGAACAATACCCCTGCGCCCCAGTCGACTACCGTGACGGTCCTGTATAATTCGCGGTTTCTCTATGTCGGTTTCAACTGCCATGATACAACTCCCTCGCGAATCAGGGCTCACGTCACCGACAGGGACAACATATTCCAGGATGATTTTTCCGGGGTGATACTCGACACCTACGACGACCACCAGAGAGCCTACGAATTTTTTGTCAACCCTTTCGGCATTCAGGCGGACTTGATGAGGACGGGCAACAACGAAGACGCGAGCTGGGATGCGGTGTG
>JBJKPN010000016.1:0-16296 GCA_046706365.1 Candidatus Kryptoniota bacterium
GCCCACAGTCCCGACTCGCTCCAGAAGACGCTGGAGGCGGCAAAGGAAATCCTCCAATCGTCCGGGAAGAGCGGAAGGCTCGTAACCGTGTTCGGATGCGGCGGGAACCGCGACCGCGGAAAGCGGCCCAAGATGGGAAGAATCGCCGAGGATCTCAGCGACCTGGTCATCGTAACTTCCGACAATCCGAGGGATGAGGATCCGGACATGATCGTCGATGAAATCCTTGCCGGGATGAAACAGAGAGACAGCAAGGTAAGGCGGATCGTCGACAGGCGCGAAGCCATTCGCGAGAGCATCAGGCTCGCACACGAGAGCGATATAGTCGTTATCGCGGGAAAAGGACATGAAACTTATCAGGAGATAAACGGAGTCAGGCATCACTTCGACGACAGGGAAGAGGTTGAAGCAGCTTTGAGGGCGAGAAGTTGATAGCGATCAACGACATATACGCCATCCCGAACGCGGAGATTTTCAACGTGAATTTCAAGCGTGCGAAATCAGTCACGACCGATTCCAGGAATGTATCGGCCGGACAAGTGTTTTTCGCCCTGCGTGGAGAAAAGTTCGACGGCCATACATTCGTAGCGGACGCGGTAAGGAAAGGCGTCTCATGCGCGGTGGTGGACCGAAAGTGGATGCACAGAAACAGAAAACTGGCAGGGAAACTTCCTTTGGTCGCCGTGGATGACACGACCGCAGCACTCGGAGACCTGGCAAGAATCTACAGGCGAAAATTCGATTTCCCGGTGATAGCCGTCGGCGGCTCGAACGGAAAGACGACGACCAAGGAAATGATCGCGAGAGTCCTCGGCAGGAATCTCAAGGTGGCCAGGACGCAGGGCAACTACAACAATCAAGTCGGGGTCCCGCTGACTATTTTCGGCTTCCGGAAATCGCACGACATTGCAGTCGTCGAAATAGGCACGAACCACTTCGGCGAGATTGAGAGACTTTGCGGCATCCTCGAACCAAACGCAGGGCTCATCACCAATATCGGAAGCGAGCACCTCGAGTTCTTCAGGAACGTGAACGGCGTCAGGAAAGAGGAAGGCAGACTTTTCGAGTTTCTTCAAAGAAACCGCGGACTGGCATTTGCAAACATAGACGACGACAATCTGGCCGGGCTGTCGAAGAATATGAGTTTGAAATTCTCGTACGGGTTCGGGAACAAATCTCACCGTGACCTGAAGGCCCGCCTGTTCGGCTTCGACAGGAGAGGTTGCGCTTTGTTCGAGATGAGCTATGCCGGTAAAACCGAGCTCGTCCATTTGAAGGTGCCAGGGCTCCATAACGCAATCAACGCACTGGCGGCGGCGGCGGTGGGATTCCACTACGGCCTCGACGGCGCGGTCATCAAGAAGGCGCTCGACAGCTACAGCTCGTATGAAAAGAGAATGCAGATAGTGAAGGCCGGCCGCGTTACTATCCTGAACGATACCTACAATTCGAATCCGGATTCCGCCATCGAGGCCCTGAGGTGGCTGTCGATGGTGCGCACGAATGGAAAACGGATCGCGGTGCTTGCAGACATGCTCGAGCTTGGAGATTCCTCAGTTCGCGAGCATCGAAGAGTAGGAAAGGCGGCCGCAGGAGAAGGAATAGATTTTCTGCTGACTTTCGGGAAAATGGCGCGCGAGATCGCTGCATCTGCGAAGTCGATGCCGGGAGGGCGTCCGGAAACACAATCCTTCCGGAGCAAAGAAGAACTCTCCGGACGCCTGTCGGCAATCGTGTCACCGGGCGACGTCGTACTGATCAAAGGATCCCGCGGCATGAGGATGGAAGAAATAGTAACTGCGCTTCAGGACAAACTTCGGACGGGAGGTGTTCGGTAGTGCTCTATTATCTGTTCGATCTGCTCGAGAAGCAATTTCACCCGCCCGGATTCGGGCTGTTCAAGTACATCACGTTCCGGTCTGCGCTTGCGGCGATAACCGCACTTCTCATCAGCTTCGTCATCGGACCGATTGTGATAAAGAAACTCCACAAACACCAGATCGGCGAGCAGGTAAAAGTCGAGGGACCGAAGTCCCATCTCTCGAAGGCCGGCACGCCTACGATGGGCGGTCTCATCATACTCGGTTCGGTCGTAATCCCGCTCCTGCTTTGGGGCGACCTCAGCAATCCTTACGTGCTTCTCATACTTCTCATCACTATCTGGCTCGGGCTGCTCGGATTTGCAGATGACTATTTGAAGGTGATCAAGAAGAAGAAGAAAGGACTCATAGCCCGTTACAAGCTTATCGGCCAGATCACGATCGGACTTATAATCGGTTCCGTCCTCTTTTTCTCGCATCAGTTTGCGCCGTTCAATTCACTGACGACCGTGCCGTTTGTCAAGAATCTCAATTTCGATTATTCGATTTTCTACATTCCGGTTGTGATTTTCATAATCACCGCGACTTCCAATGCCGTTAACCTGACCGACGGTCTCGACGGGCTGGCGATAGGAACAGTCGGCATAACGGCGCTGACACTCGCATTGATGTGCTACGTCTCAGGCAACATCGATTTCAGCCGGTACCTGAACATAATATACCTGCGCGGCTCGGGTGAGCTCGCCGTTTACTGCGCGGCGCTCGTAGGTGCCTCCCTCGGTTTTCTCTGGTATAACGCCTATCCGGCTCAGGTCTTCATGGGCGATACGGGTTCGCTTGCGCTGGGCGGCGCAATCGCCGGCGTTTCTATAATGATAAAGAAGGAGCTCGTTCTCCCGATTCTTGGAGGAATATTCCTGGCCGAGGCGGCATCGGTGATAATCCAGCGGTTGTATTTCAAGTATACGAAGAAGAAATACGGTGAAGGGCGCCGCGTCTTCAATATGGCTCCGCTGCATCACCATTTCGAACTCGACGGCACTCCGGAGCCGAAAATCGTCACCCGGTTCTACATAATCGGAATACTCCTGGCAATTTTGAGTCTTACAACTTTCAAGGTGAGGTGATTTGAGTACGCCCATCGACATAGGATCGGCGAGAGTATCGGTACTGGGAGCTGCGCGAAGCGGGATCGCAGCAGCGAGGCTTCTGAAGTCACAGGGTGCGAAGGTATTTGTCAGTGACAGGAAGCCGCGGGATGAGGCCGGCGAACAAATCGATACTCTTGAGAAACTGGGAGTTCAGTTTGAATTCGACGCGCATTCCGATAGAATATTCGACGCGGATTTCATCGTAATCAGTCCGGGCGTGCCCTCTAACTCCAACCTTGTCCAGCATGCCCAGAAGGTCGGACTCAGCGTCTACAGCGAAGTCGAGGTCGCTTCGTGGTTCTGCCGCGCACCCATCGTCGCGATCACGGGCTCTAACGGCAAAACGACCACTACGTCGCTCACGGGGAAAATATTTGAGAAGTCCGGCAGGAAGACGGTCGTCGCGGGCAACATCGGCCTGCCTATGTCGGACTACGTGCTGGACACGACCGAGGATTCCGTCGTCGTCGCTGAAGTCTCGAGTTTCCAGCTTGATCACGTCTCTACGTTCAAGCCGAAGGTGGCGGTGCTGCTCAACATAACTCCGGACCACCTCGACAGGTATGAGAATTACCAGGCGTACATGAATTCCAAATTCAGGATCTTTGCCAACCAGTTGACCGACGACTTTGCAATCTACGATTACGACGACGGGCCGGTAAGACAACACTGTGAAGGACTGTCGTCGACACGGCTGCCGTTCAGCGTTAAGGAAGAGATGCAGCAGGGTGCCTACGCTGACGACGGGAAGGTGTATATCGTCGAGGGCAGCGATAGAAAGCTGCTGATCGAGTCCGACCGGATCAGGATCCGCGGTGTGCATAACCTTTACAACTCGATGGCGTCGGCGCTCGCGGCGAAGGCACTCGGCGTGCCGTTGAAAGTCATTGCAGATACACTCAGGGAATTCCCCGGAGTAGAGCATCGTCTCGAGCCCGTACGGGATTTCCTCGGCGTCAAGTATATAAACGATTCGAAAGCGACGAACGTCGACGCAGTCTGGTACGCGCTCGGGAGCTTCGATTCCCCCATCGTCCTGATTGCGGGCGGGAAGGACAAGGGCAACGATTACACGCCTCTCTACGACCTGGTGAAGAAGAAAGTTCGTGCAATGGTTCTCATCGGCCAGGCGGCCGCAAAGATGCAGAAGGAATTTTCAGACAAGACAAAATGTGTCCCGGCAACATCGATGGAAGACGCCGTGACGAAGGCGAGCCGCGAGGCAAGGAGCGGTGACATCGTGCTCCTGTCGCCTGCTTGCGCGAGCTTCGACATGTTTCACGACTACGAACACAGAGGAAGAGAGTTCAAAAGATTGGTGATGGAGCTGTGAGGGGAACATCGGCTGTGCAGCCTGACATAGCATCGCACACTTCCGGTTCAGGGAAACCGCAGGTGAAACCGGCGGACAAGTTGTTTCTGTTTGCCGTGCTCTCGCTCATGTTCATGAGCCTCGTGGTGGTCTACAGTGCAAGCGCATTCTGGTCGGAGCTCAAATTTCAGAATCCAGCATACCTTCTCAGGAGTCATTTGTTCAAAGTCCTTACTGGGGTGGTCCTGATCTTCGTCGTGGCTAAGTTCGATTATCATAAATACCAGAAGTACGCACTCCATCTTCTGGTCATATCCGGGTTCCTGCTCGTGGTTGCGATGGGCCAGAGGGTCATAATAAAAGGGGCGGCCAGGTGGATTCACCTCGGAATATTCAGTTTTGAACCCTCCGAAATCGCCAGAATCGCAATTTTGATCTTTGTTGCGGCGTATTTGGCCGAAAATATCGAAAAACTAGAAGATTACCGGAGTCTGTTCCGGCCTATTGCGGCCACCGGCATCATCACCGGTTTGATAGTTCTCCAGCCGAATTTCAGCACTTCGCTGATGATACTCGCGGTCGTCGGTGTCCTGTTCCTCGCAGGCGGCGTGAGGAAGAGGCATCTCGCTGCGCTGGTCATTGCAGCAGTCGTTATCGGCGCGGGAGTCATGGTTCTGCAGTCGTACCGGGTGGCGAGGGTCGAATCGTGGCTGCATCACGGTTCCGGCAACTACCAGGTTCACCAGTCGATAATCGGCTTCGGCAACGGTGGCATTTTCGGGGTCGGTCCCGGCAACAGCAAACAGAGAAATCTTTTCCTCCCGGAATCGTACGGCGATTTTATCTATTCGATTATCGGGGAAGAGTACGGCCTCTGGGGCTCGACGCTCGTCATGCTGATATTCCTCTTCATAGCTTTCCGCGGAACGGCAATAGCCAAACATGCGCCGGACCAGTTCGGATTTCTGCTCGCCACCGGAATCACCAGCGCGATCTGTCTCTATGCGTTCATAAATGCCGGTGTGGCGATTGGGCTTTTCCCGACTACCGGTCTTCCGATGCCTTTCATCAGCTACGGCGGAACGGCCATGATAATCAACTCGGTCGCAGTCGGAGTTCTCTTGAATGTGTCAAAGCAGATTCCCCTGCCTGTCGAAGTCAAAGTCCCCGGCGTCGAAACAGACAGAGCGGCACGGAAGCGGATCGCCAGAAGCAACGACCCGGTCGTGGGGAGGATCTACAGTTGACGACGAGGATACTGTTTGCGGGAGGCGGGACCGGCGGACATCTTTTCCCCGCGGTTGCAATAGCGGAGAGGTTGTCTGAAATGAATGACGTGGACATTCTGTTCGTAGGGACGAAGAACAAAATCGAGGCCCGCGTGGTGCCGCAGCTCGGGTACAAGTTCAGGACTATATGGATCGGCGGTTTCTCGAGAAAATTCAGACTCTCGAATTTGCTTCTCCCGTTCAAGGTGATCGTTTCGATCGTGCAATCGATCAGCATACTTCTTACGTACAAACCCAGGGTTGTCGTAGGAACGGGAGGTTATGTTTCCGGCCCGGTGTGCGCTGCGGCGGTGTTGACGAGAGTGCCGATACTTCTTCAGGAGCACAACAGCTATCCGGGTGTAATGACAAGGATGTTTGCCCCTTATGCGCGCGAGATCCACATTGCATTTGAGTCCTCCGAAAAGTATTTTCGAGTACGCCGTAATGTGCATCTAACCGGAAGTCCGCTCAGAAAGATGCCGAAGCTCAGTCAGGAAGAGGGGCGCAGACACTTCGGCATGAAGGCGGAGAGGAAGACGCTCCTTGTTACAGGCGGCAGTCTCGGAGCCGTAGGACTTAACAGTGCAGTATTAGATGTCATTGACGATTTAATAGGCCGCAATTACCAGTTGATATGGCAAACCGGCTCTGCTGATTTCGAAAGGATCAGGGAGAGCCAAAAGGATCGCCCGGATTGCGTCCGGGTCGAGAAGTTTGTAGAGAAGATGGAATTCGCCTACGCGGCGGCTGATATCGCCGTCTGCAGAGGCGGTGCCACTACTGTCGCGGAACTCATCTACTTCGATCTCCCCTCACTCATCATACCGTTTCCGTATGCCGCAGCGAACCACCAGGTTGAAAACGCCCGCGCTCTCGTCGAGAGCGGGGCTGCTGTCATGGTACAGGAGTCGGAAGTCAAGGAGAAGTTTCGGAAAGCTATTCTCGCGCTTGTCGATGATCCCGCGCGCCTTTCGGATATGAGAGACAAGCTGAAGAATCTTTTGCACGACGATGCGGCCGACGTCATCGCCAAATCGATATTGAGGATCGCCGGGAATGCATAAGCACTTCAAGCGAAGATTCGAATTCTACTACCAGTCGGTAGCCGTGTACGCGGTCGCGCTGATTCTATATGCGGTAGTCAGGGGCACGTTCGCCGAGGGAGAATTCAGAATCGTTCTCAGAGACCCGATCGTGTACGCGTTCGTCATCGTGCTTCTCTATTCCGTGGCCATCCTTGTTTTCAATATGCTCTATCAGAGAGATGTAGTCGTGACCGACGATTCAATTATTCTCGGAAACCGGTTCGACATAAAGACGATAAAGCTTTCCGAGATAGAGGAGATAAAAGTCGGCAGGGCCAAGCGGGTCAAGGTACGGGGAAGTTTCAGAGTCATCAGAATCAAGCTCAGGGACAATAAGAGAACAGTTCGCATAAATCCCGTCCATTTCCACGGCGAAAAGGACATGATCGATACTTTCAAAGGCCTAAGTCAGAGGATCGGCTGATATGTTTAAAAGCGTCAGAAAAATACATATGGTCGGGATCGGCGGGATAGGAATGAGCGGAATCGCTGAAATTTTACTGGATCAGGGGTTCGAGGTGAGCGGCTCGGACAGGCAGCCGGGCGAAATAACCGACCGTCTGTCGAAACTGGGAGCTAAGGTTCACAAAGGACATTCGGCAAAAAATCTTGGCGAAGCGGACGTAGTCGTTTATTCCTCCGCGGTTCATCAGGACAATCCTGAACTCGTAGCTGCAGCGGAGAAAAAGATCCCCGTAATCCGAAGAGCCGAAATGCTCGCCGAGCTCATGAGAATGAAGTACGGCATTGCGATCGCGGGCACTCATGGCAAGACGACAACCACGAGTATGACAAGCCTCATCCTGATGGAAGGTGGCCTGGATCCGACAGTGATAGTCGGAGGAAAGCTGTCGAGCTTCGGCGGCACCAATGCGCGGCTCGGTCACGGAGAGTATATCGTAGTCGAAGCGGACGAATTCGACAGGTCGTTCCTGCAGCTGGCTCCCGTCATCGCCGCAATCACCACGCTGGAACGCGAACATCTCGACATCTACACCGACCTTGAAGATATCAAGCGGGCTTTCGTGGAGTTTGCCAACAAAGTGCCGTTCTACGGTTTCGTGATCCTCTGCCTCGATGAGCCTTCTATACAGGAAATTCTCCCGCTGATCAGGAAGAAAGTCGTAACGTACGGTCTGAATGTTCAATCGGATCTGCGCGCGGTCAACATTTCCTATCATGCGAACAAGAGCAACTTCACTCTCCTTAACCAGGGGAAAGACCTCGGCGAAATACATTTGAACGTACCCGGGCTGCACAATATCAAGAACTCGCTCGCCGCCATCGGCATCGGGCTGGAGCTCGGCATAGACTTTTCGAAAATCAAGAAGGCCGTGGAGTCTTTCACCGGGGTCTACCGGCGGCTCGAGACCAAGGCGGAAATCGATGGGGTGATGGTTGTCGACGACTATGCACACCATCCGACCGAAGTCCAGGCCACGCTTTCTGCATTGAAGTCCGGCTGGCCCGAAAGAAGAGTCGTCGCGCTCTTCCAGCCGCATCTGTATTCGCGCACCAGGGATTTTCATGACGAGTTCGGGCGGAGCTTCCTGAACGCGGATGTCCTGGTCGTGACGGAAATATATCCCGCCCGCGAGGAGCCGATACAGGGAATCACCGGGGAACTGATCGTGAACGATGCGAGGGCATTCGGCCACAAGGACGCGCACTATGTTCCCGACAAGAGAGAGCTGCCGGAGTTCCTGATGAAAATCAAAAAGCCCGGCGACATCGTCGTAACTCTGGGGGCAGGCGACATTTCGAAATTCGGAGAGGAGTTCATCGCAAAGATGAAGCCGGGTGCCGACAGGCGCGGAACCAGGAGGAAGTCATGATATCTGTAGAACAGCTTAAGAAGTACTTCCGCGGACATATCGGAATAGGAGAATCGCTTGCCGCCCTGACGACTTTCAAAATCGGCGGCGCCGCGGACTTCTACTTCGAACCGGCAGATTCGGGCGACCTTGCGGTCCTCATTAACCTCCTCATGGAGCACGAGTTTCCCTTCGATATAATCGGCGACGGAAGCAACGTACTTGTCAGCGATTCGGGCTACCGCGGTGCGGCAATCAATCTTCAGAAGGGCCTGTGCGATATCCGTTCGAATGGAGAGATGTTGAAGGCGGGCGCCGGTGTGAAACTGGCGAATCTAGTCGACTACTGCATAGACAACGGGCTCCATGGAGTCGAGATGCTGGCGGGCTTCCCCGGCACGCTTGGCGGCGCTCTGATACAGAACACGGGAGCTTACGGCGGCTTGATATCGGACTATCTCGTGGAAGTTGAAGTCATCCGCAGAGGCGAGCTCAGGGACCTGCCCAGGGAGGCGGCGGTCTTCGGGTATAGATTCAGCTCGCTCTCCGATGACATCATCGTCAACGCGACTTTCAGATTCCCTTACGGCGACAAGACGGAGATGAAGCGCGTGAGGCGGGAGCTGCTCCTCCGCCGCAGTGAATCCTTTCCGGCAGATTTGCAGGATGGCGGATTGATATTCAAGAATCCCGTCATGAATTCCGCCGGAAGGCTGGTCGAGAATTGCGGGTTGAAGGGTTTCAGGATCGGCAACGCAGAGGTCTCGGGCAAGCACGCCAACTACATCGTCAATCTGGGCGGAGCGGTTTCGACGGACGTCCTGCGGCTCATCAAGACAGCGCGCGAGAGGGTCCATGAGAAATTCGGAGTCGCGCTCGAGCTCGAAGTGAAATTACTGGGCTTTTCCGACGGATCAAAGGATGAAGTGGAAATTCTTACGAGTTCGGAAGCATGATCAGGATCGAGAAGACATATTTGAACTTTGTGCTGGTCGTATCGGCCCTGGCTGCTCTCTATCTCCTTTCGCAGGGCTGGAAGGGCCACCTCATGCTGGAAAAGGTCAAAGTCTACGATACTCATATCCTTACCGATGCCCAGGTAAGAACGCTTGCGGATGTAAGGGCAGGCAGTCCTCTCTATCAGCTTAGCCTGTGGAAGATATCGGAAAGGCTTGAGAAGAATCCTTTCGTCAAGGAAGCGGTAGTCGTCCGTGCGCTGCCTTACGATCTCGCAATCACGATTCACGAACGGAATCCTATCGCACTTGTCGCGACTGCCAACACGATGCTGTCGGTCGACGAAAGGGGCATAATCCTTCCTTTGCCGATGGAGCGGAAGAACGACCTTCCCGTGATCACGAATGTCGAAACCCCTTTGCAGGTCGGCGATACCGCAAAAGGTAGCCTTATGCAGGCGGTCGAGTTTTTGAGGGATGCGGATCGCTTCGGTACATCGCTCAGCGCCAGTATAGCGGAGGTGCGGTCCGTCGCCGGTAACCTCGTAGCTTACGCCACGTCGTCTTCGCTTCCCATAATCATCGGGAAAGGCGATTTCGAGAGAAAGCTCCTGTATCTTCACGAATTCCTCACGAAGGTGGCTGACACGGGAAATTCGGACTACAGTTATGTCGACCTCAGATACAACGGTCAGATCGTCCTGGGCAATGCGGGTGCCGGTGTATCGAAGTCGGATTTTGGATCGCCTTCCGGCAGAATCGACGCCGAAAGTGCGTCCGGGAAAGTAAACTAAGGTGACTATATGAACAACAGCATAATCGTCGCCCTCGATATCGGAACGACTAAAGTGTGTGCCATGGTGGTCGAGTCCGACCAGAACGGCAAGCTTAACGTGCTTGGGATCGGAACCAGCAAATCGGGCGGGATGAGCCGCGGAGTCGTGGCAAACATAGACAGAACGGTCAGATCCATACAGGAAGCGATACAGATTGCGGAATCCAAACCGGGCACGAAGATAAAGAGCGCGACGGTCGGAATTGCCGGCGAGCATATCGACAGTTTCAAGACGAACAGCATCATTACGATTAGCAATCCGGACCACGAGATAACCGAGGGAGACATCGACCGGCTTATCGAGGATGCGAAGAGGGTACACCTGTCGCGCGACCGTGAGATCATTCACATAATTCCCCAGGAATTCATAATCGACGGACAGACCGTCACTCACGACCCCATCGGCATGGCCGGCGTAAGGGTCGAGGCCTCGATGCACGTGGTCACCGGATTGGTAACCGCCGCGCAGAACATTCACAAGTGCGTCGAGAGAGCCGGGCTGAAGGTGGAAGAGCTTGTGCTCCAGCCTCTCGCTTCGAGCTACTCGGTTCTCACGGAGGACGAGAAGGAAGTCGGCGTGGCGCTGCTCGACATCGGGGGCGGAACGACCGACCTGGCGGTGTTCGAAGACAGGACGATACGCCATACCGCCGTGATACCGATCGCGGGCGACCACATAACAACCGACATTCGGAAGGGACTCGGTATTCTGCCGGAGCAGGCCGAGGAGCTGAAGGTAAACCACGGCTACGCTATGGTGTCAGAGGTCGTCGAAGACGAGCCGATACTGATACCGGGCATCGGGGGACGAAAACCGATCGAGATAAACAAGAAACTCCTGGCGCAGATAATTCAGCCGCGCGTCGAGGAACTGCTCGATATAGTAGCCATGGAGATAAAGCGATCGGGCTACTCGCGGCACCTTTCCGCGGGAATCGTCCTGACCGGCGGCGGCGCATTGTTGAAGGGGATGCCGGAGCTGGTCGAATATGTCCTCGGAGTCCCGGCAAAGATCGGTATACCGCAGACTTTCGACGGAGGATTTGCGCGGGAGGTGGAAAACCCGATTTACGCCACGGCGGTCGGACTGATCCAGTACGGCCTGAAGCGCGGCGCCGGGAAGTCCACGATTGAATTTGTAGAGCAAAAGGAAGAAGCACCGCCTGAAGAGCAGAAGGCGGTTCGAGAGAGCGAAAAGAGTTTTGTAGGAAGAGGAATACAGTTCCTGAAAAAGTTTATTAATAAGAATATCGACAATGTCTAAAAAGGAGGCATAACGTGTTCGAATTAGACACAGACAGACAAGGCCCTCGTATAAGAGTGGTAGGTATCGGGGGCTGCGGCGGGAACGCCATTAACAGTATTGCCAAGAGAGGCATACATGGCGTCGATTTGATCTCGGTGAACACCGACATGCAGGATTTGGAACGCAGCGTAGCGCCGAACAAGATTCAGATCGGGAAGAACACGACACGCGGGCTCGGAGCGGGATCGAATCCTGACATCGGAAGACGGGCTGCGATTGAGGCGAGAGACGAAATATTTCGCGTTCTCAAAGACAGCGACATGGTTTTCCTGACTGCCGGCATGGGGGGCGGAACGGGAACCGGAGCTGCGCCGATAGTCGCAAGCATATTGAAGGGAACGGACCGCGACGATGTGAAGAGTGACGGGCAAGATGAACATTCTCCGCTCGTAGTCGCAGTCGTTACCAGACCTTTTATCAACGAGGCGAAGGAAAGAATGACCAATGCGGAGGTCGGAATCGAAGAACTGAAGAAATTTGTCGATGCGCTCATCGTCATTCCGAACGAAAAGCTTCTCGCAATATCCGACAAGACCGCAGGATACCTCGCTTCCCTGCAGAGAATCTACGACGTCCTTTATGACGCAATCCGGGGAATTTCGGAAATCATCACGAAGCCCGGCTTCGTCAACGTAGATTTTGCCGACGTCAGAACGGTGCTCGCGTCCCGCGGTGACGCGATTATCGGAACCGGCATTGCGAGCGGGGAGAGGCGGGCCGCAGAAGCAGCGACGGCCGCAATATCCAACCCGCTTCTTGAAGAAGTGTCGCTCGAACGCGTAGAAGGCATACTCGTCAGCATCACTGCCGGCAACAGCTTCAGTCTCCACGAGTTCGACGAAATAGTCAAGACCGTACGCGGAGTCGCCAAGAATGGGGACGACGAGAGCAAGGTGATCGTCGGAGTTTCCATCGACGAAAAAATCGAAAAGGATGTCATCGTCACGGTAATAGCGGCCGGTCTCAACAAACGTCCGGAACCGCTGCAGCCGGCAACCCCGGATCCCCGGAAGCGGATGACGTTCAAGGACAAAGACAAGACCAAGGAACAAACCTGGAGCATCAAGGACTGGCGCTCTTTCGACGAACCGACTTTTGAAAGGAGCGGCATCAACATACATCTGAACAAGCTCGATGACGGCAACGGAGACGAGCAGCCGGATACGCCGAAACCCGGTGAAAGGCCCGCATTTTTACGAAAAGTGATGGATTAAAAACCACGATTGGAAAAATCAAATGGAAGCCTTAAACTCTGTTACCGAGATAAGGAAGATGTTTGCGATGGAAAAGCGCGAATTAAACATAATGATGATCGAGGACGATCCGGACATCCCCAAACTAGCCCGTTTATACCTCAAGCCCTACAAGGACGTTGAGTTCAACCTCGTCTGGGTTGAAACCGGCGAAGATGCCATGAGATTTCTTCAGGACAGCCAGAACCTCGATGTAATACTCGTGGATTATCAGCTCCCCGGTATGAACGGCCTCGAAACCACACGCTCCATCAGGGAGAAAGAGATCAAGATCCCGGTTGTCTTCCTAACGAACGCAATCGATTTCAAGCTTGCAATCGACGCGATGAAGCTTGATGTCGAGGACTACCTCCTTAAGGAAGAGGCAATAACGTCGATACTTCCGAGCATCCTGCTCAACGTCGTGGAGCGGGTCAGGCTTCGCGAGAAACTTGCCGAGTCGGAGATGAACAAGGTCGCTCAGCGCGAGAGGATCGACGGGATCAAGAGTCTGATCGTAACCATATCTCACGAACTGAACAACCCGCTTGCCGCACTCAAGCTCGCGATCAATGTCCTCCAGCGGAAACAGATGTCCCCCGACGTCATGAGTTATCTGGCTATCATGAAGGAAAACGCCGAGCGCATCGAGGGAGTCGTCTCCAAACTCCGCGACCTCAAAGGCGACAAAGTGACTTCTTACATTGGCAACATAAAAATGATCGATCTCTCTGAATGAACGAATGGCAGAAATTATACAGTCTCTCATCGTCGACGACGAAAAAAACGTAACAGACCTCCTAAAACTTCAGCTCGAGGAATCCGGCTTCTCGGTTGACATAGCCGGCGACGGGGCAGCGGGCATCAACAAGATTCAGGGAAAGCGGTACGACCTGATCCTCCTCGACCTGAAGATGCCCAGGATAAACGGGTTGGAAGTCCTGAAGTTTGCAAAAGAGAATCAGCCGGATTCTCAGGTAATCATTCTCACCGGGTACGGCGACATCAAAACCGCGGTCGGCACAATCAAAATGGGGGCGTTCGATTTCATCACGAAGCCTTACAATTTCGACGAGCTGATCGTATCTATCGACAATGCCCTGGAGCGGCGGCGCCTGATTCTGGATAACCGGTTCATGAAGATGCAGCTTGCCGACAGGAAATACGAAATCGTCGGAGGCTCGAACGCCCTGCAAAGTGTCGTAGACGTCGCGCTTAAGGTCGCCCCGAGCGAAGCTTCAGTCCTTATCACGGGACCGAGCGGCTCCGGAAAGGAGTTGATTGCTCATCTCATCCACGAAAATAGCGAGCGGTCCAAGAAACCTTTCGTTGCAGTCAACTGCGCGTCCATCCCCGACACGCTGATCGAAAGCGAGCTGTTCGGCCACGAGAAAGGCGCCTTCACAGATGCGCACTCTCTGAAACAGGGACTCGCGGAGATCGCCGACGGCGGGACCCTCTTCCTGGATGAAGTCGGCGACATAAGCTATCTCGTCCAGCCGAAGCTGCTGAGATTCATAGAAACCGGGACGTTCAGGAGAGTCGGCGGTACGGTCGAAATGAGCGTGGACGTGCGCATAATCTCTGCGACGAACAAGGATATAGAGCGCGAAGTCGAGGAGGGAAAATTCAGGGAAGATCTCCTTTACAGACTCAACGTTGTGCACGTCGAGGTTCCTTCGCTGCACCAGCGCAGGGAGGATATACCGCAGCTAGTGGAGCACTTCCTGGTGAAGAAGCAGCGTGCCCGAAAGGTGAAGAAAATATCGTCGGACGCACTGAAGCTTCTGTTGGAGTACGATTGGCCGGGAAATATTCGCGAGCTCGAGAACGTTATCGAGCGGGCGGCCATACTCGCTACCGGCGACGAAATAACACCGGATTTCATAGCGTTGACCGGGCGATCGAAATCGCCGGACCTCCGCAGAATCCCCACCCGTCTCTCACTTGCCGAGCTCGAGAAGATTCATATCGAGAATGTGCTGAAGGCCAATGGTTTCAACCGCACCAAATCGGCCAAGGCGCTCGGAATCAGCCTCAAAACGCTTTACCTCAAGATCAAACACTACAGCATCGACACGCCGATAGGCAAGGGATAGCCGGAAATCCGGCAATAATCGATTTACCCTTCTTTCTAACACTGAAAAAGCCTTTTCGAAATTATGTGTTTGCATTTCCTGCCCCGGCCCGGCGGAATCCGATGCTGCGACGAAGCTTTCCGCACTTCCGATAAAAGAGATGTAGCGGAGCAGCGGCTGTCGCCGTCCTCCGCAACACTCATCTCAGCGATTTCATTCTTAATCTTCGAGCAGACTCTTCCCGTTGTACACGACCTTTTTCAACTTCTGGATATTCAGCTGCTGGATCTTTTTAGGGAGAGGGGCGTAATCCAGCTCTGCCGAGAATTTCTGTCCTTCAGTAACGGCCCAGTGAATAAAATCTACCACGGCCTTGCCCCGCCCGTAATCCGCCTGTTCCTTGTAGACAATAAGCCAGGTTGCACTGGAGATGGGGTATGAATCCTTTCCGGGAGCGTTTGTAATGGAGAACCTCAGATCCTCGGGGAGCGTCTTCGCGGCGTTCGAAAGAGCCTCGGTCACTCCCGCAATCGAAGGATGCACAAAAGCCCCTGCCGCGTTTTTCAAATCGGCGAAGCGGATGTCGTTCTGAAGCGCATAGATCAATTCCACGTATCCTATGGCACCCGGTGTCCTCATAACCTGACCCGAAACCCCCTCGTTTCCTTTCGCCCCGATTCCGACAGGCCAGTTAAGGCTTGTCGACTTGCCCACCTTTTCCTTCCAATCCGAACTCACCTTTGAAAGATAATCGGCGAAAATGTAAGTGGTGCCGCTTCCATCAGCGCGGTGAGCCACGATAATCCTTGCGTCAGGAAGGTTTAAGGTCGGATTCAGACTCTTCAGTCTCGGGTCATTCCATTTCGCAATCTTTCCAAGAAAGATATCTGCGATGACCTGGCCGTCGAATCTCAGAGTCTGTTCTACGCCGGGTATGTTGTAAACGATAACGACAGCACCGAGCGTTTCAGGCATGTGAAGGACTTCGCCATGGGCCTTCTGCGCCTCTGCAATTTGCTCGTCGGTCAGCGGTGCATCGCTGGCACCGAAGTTAACCGTACCCGCGAGAAGCTGCCTTATCCCGCCGCCGCTCCCGATTGACTGGTAATTGATCTGCACGTCGGGTTTAATTTTGTGATACTCGCTCGACCACTTGGATATAAGCGGGAACGGAAACGTAGCACCTGCACCATTGATGATCGTCTGGGCCCCGGCACCGATCACTGAAACCAGGACGAAGGCGAACGCCGTCACGATTCTTTTGAACATATTGAGTCTCCTGACATTTTAGTGAAATGTTGAAAAGCGGATTACTGATGTGTTGCGCACAAATTGCCCTTATGCTCGGAAGGTAATTTAGCTGAAAGTTATGATGAATTGGTTATGCGGGAGTTAAGGAATTGTAAAGCAGCAGGCGGTCAAAAGCCGGGTATTTG
>JBJKPN010000017.1:0-16201 GCA_046706365.1 Candidatus Kryptoniota bacterium
TGTGTCCTGCGCCGTGCGAGACGGCATGTACGCTGGGAATAAACAAAGAGCCCGTCACGATAAAGTACATCGAGCGAACGATTATCGACAAAGGCTGGGAAGAAGGCTGGGTGCGAACCCGCATGCCTTACGTCATGAGCGGCAGGAAAGTCGCAGTAGTCGGATCCGGCCCTTCAGGACTCGCGGCCGCGCAGCAGCTTTGCAGGGCGGGACACCAGGTCACGGTCTTCGAGAAGAACGATCGAATCGGCGGGCTGTTGAGGTACGGCATACCGGACTTCAAGATGGAGAAGCACGTCATCGACCGGAGACTCGAGCAGATGAAAACCGAAGGAGTTGAATTCAGGACCGGAGTCAATGTCGGCGTCGACATCTCTGCCCGAAAGCTGGTCGACGAGTACGACGCTGTCGTCCTTGCCGGCGGCTCTGAAAAGTCGAGGGACATAACAATTCCCGGAAGGGAACTCAAAGGCATACATTTCGCGATGGAATTTCTGCCTCAGCAGAACAAGGTAAACGCGGGCGATCATGTCGAGAAGCAGATAACCGCCGCAGGGAAAGATGTCGTTGTCATAGGCGGCGGCGATACCGGTTCGGATTGCGTCGGTACCTCGAACAGGCAGGGCGCAAAATCGGTGACACAAATCGAGGTTCTCCCGATGCCGCCTGAGCAGCGGTCCGGCAACACACCGTGGCCTTACTGGCCGATGATCCTTCGCACGTCTTCGAGCCATGAGGAAGGGGTCGCGAGAAAATGGAGTGTCAACTCGAAATCGTTCAAGGGAAATGAGAACGGTGAAGTAACGGCTCTCGCGTGCGTTCAGACCAAATTCGAGAACGGCAAGTTCGTCGACATTCCGGGAACCGAATTCGAGTTGAAAGCCGATCTCGTACTGATTGCAGCCGGGTTCCTGCATCCAGTCCACGAAGGTATGCTCGAAGAGCTTAAAGAGGCCGGATTGCAGCTGGATTCCCGTGGCAATGTCAAGGCCGAGTTCGGCGATTCAGAAGGCGCTCATGCCACGAGCTTAAACAAGGTCTTTGCCTGCGGCGACATGCGGAGGGGGCAGTCTCTTGTCGTGTGGGCTATTGCCGAGGGGAGGAAATGTGCGGCGTCGGTCCATAATTACCTGATGAAGGAAGTGAACGCCGAGGAAGGCGTCGCCTGAACGGGCGTGCCTGAAGACTCGCATACTTACCGGCACATCCGCGTGCAGCCGGCGGGTGTCCCGCCGCTTTTCATCTGACATAACAATGACGTGTTTCGGCATCGCGTCCGATGTACCTGTCGGCCGCTCACGTGAAATCTTTCTTCTACGATTCTGCTCTCTCTTCAAATATGGTCTCTCATGCTTCCGTGTGCTCCAGGATTGGGAGAGATTAAACCCGGCTGACCGGCTCACGCGACTCACCGACACGATGTACTATCGCGGAACGGCCGGCACAATCACGTCAGTTTCGTTTATCGCCGGATCTTCATAATTTTGAGTCAACAACATGGAGCCCCGCAATGGCAAATTCCTATCTTGAGCAAATATTCGATCTAAGCAAAAAAGTGTCCGTAGTGGTTGGAGGAAGCGGTGTCCTGGGCGGAAGTGTTGCCGAGGCGATGGGCCGGGCAGGTTCGAATGTCGCCATCGTTTATAACCACGGCAAAGAAGCCGCCGAAGCACGGGTGGAGTCGATCAAATCGCTGGGAGTCGAAGCGATATCGGTACACGCCGACGCCTGCGTGAAGGAAGATCTCGTCAAGGCTAAAGATGAAATCACCTCCAGGCTCGGCGGGGTGGATATCCTGATAAACGCACCCGGTGTCAACTCGCCGACTCCGATCCTCGACATAACGGAAGAGGAATGGGAAAAAATTATCAGCGTCAACTTGAAGGGAATATTCCTTGCGTGCCAGGTGTTCGGGAGGCACATGATCGAAAAGGAGATCAAGGGGAGCATCATAAACTTTTCCTCCGTTTCGTCCGAAATTCCTCTTTCGAAAGTGTTTACATACTCCATCTCCAAGTCGGGCGTGAACAACATGACCCGCTTCCTCGCGAGGGAATGGGCGCCATTCGGAATCCGCGTCAACGCGATTATGCCGGGCTTCTTTCCCGCCGAACAGAACCGAAAAATACTCACTGAAGAAAGGCGCAAGTCGATCTTCAATCATACGCCTATGGCAAGGTACGGCGAAGCCGATGAACTCAGCGGCGCAATGGTCTGGCTGGCTTCGAACAACGCTTCGTCGTTCGTTACCGGAACGATCATCCCCGTCGACGGTGGATTCACTGCAATGACAATTTAAAGGCAGAGACGGGAAGACAGCAGAATGAAAATCGTCGCAGACCAGAAAATCCCGTTTGTCGAAGAGGCATTCGGGCCGTTCGGAAAAATTGAAAAGTACGACAGCCGGGCAATCGACGCGGCCGCTGTAAAAGACGCCGACGCACTCCTCGTGAGGTCGGAAACCAAGGTCACCGGTCAGCTTCTCGCCGGAAGCAGCGTCAGGTTTGTCGGAACCGCAACCATCGGTACCGACCACGTCGACCTCGACTACCTTCGCGGTGCCAATATCGGCTTCGCGAGCGCGCCCGGCTGCAATTCGAAAGCGGTCGTGCAATATGTCTTCTCGGCCCTTTTCACGCTGGCAGCAAGGGATGGGTTCCGGCTGGAAGGGAAGACGCTCGGCGTGGTCGGCGTCGGAAATATCGGAAGCAAAATAGTCCGGGTCGCCGAGAAGCTCGGGATTAGAGTCCTGCAGAACGACCCGCCGCTCGCCCGCGCCACCTGCGAATCCAGGTTTTTGCCTCTGGACGAGCTGATGGATTCGGATTTCATTACCATCCACGTTCCGTTCACTAAGACCGGCCCTGACCCGACATTTCACCTCTTCGACGGGGCCAGGATTTCCAAAATGAAGAAGGGAAGCGCGCTGATAAACAGCTCGCGCGGCGGCGTCGTGGATAATCCGGCAATGAAGAAGGCGATACAGGCAGGCAGGCTCGGCAACGGTGTACTCGACGTCTGGGAAAACGAGCCCAACATAGACACTGAACTCCTGTCCATCTGCTCGATCGGAACGCCCCACATCGCAGGTTACTCGATCAACGGGAAGGTCAACGCCACCAGCATGATCTACGCGGCCTTCTGCAGCTACTTCAACTTTCAGCCGACATGGGATTCCGGTGCGGTCATACCTCCGCCCGATAGCCCGGTCGTTTCCATCGACGGAAATGCTCGCGATGTTGAAGCGGCAGTCTCCGGGCTGGTGAGAAAGGTTTACGAAATCGAGGGCGACGACGGCACGCTGAGGAAGGTGATGTCCATGCCGCAGGAAGAGCGCGGACCATATTTCAAAGGCTTAAGAGGCAATTATCATTTCAGGCACGAATTCTCCGATTATACCATCGACCCGGTTTCGTTGAACCCCGCGCTGTCGGAAATCGTCCATACATTCGGATTCAAGACTGCAAGCGTCAGGTAATCCGGCAGTGTTCCAACTCATTCGGAACCTCATTTGACAAAATAGAGTCGTGAAGTCCGGAGAACTTATGCGGAAGTCGCGGTAATGTGCAAGGCAACGGGAAGCTTCTCCGTCCGTTCCGCGGAAAGTACAAGTTCCATCCCCGCTTTTCCTTCGTTTAGGTCTTCGAACCGGGACACCAACATTCTGTCTCCATCATTGATAAATTCGGCCGCAGTTGCTAACATCCTTTTCGAGAGGAGGGAATTTGGTAGACGCATCGTTAACCGCAAGAGAGTTGGGAATCAAATGGCACGATCTGTTCTCGAGATATGCCGAGGATCTGTATCCCGGCAGATATACGCTCAACAAATGCCTCGAGCTGTCGGAACAAGCCGTCGAGATTCTCAAACTTGCCGCCGAAAAGGAATCCACGATAGTCGCGCACAATTATCTTTATCCTGAATTCCACGAGATTGCGGAAAAGGTCGGCGACTCGCTCGGCCTCAGTTTCTACGTTCAGAAGAAAAAATCTCCGAGAGTCGACTTCGAAAGCGTATTTTTCATGGGGGCGACTGCAAAAATCATAACCGGCGATTCGACGCGCGTATTTGTTGCCGACTCCCCGGACGTGCTCGGGTGTTCCCTTGTATTCGGAATCGATTACGACTGGCTCGACAACTGGAAGAAGGCCAACCCGGACGGGATTCTGGTGACGTATGTGAACAGCGATGCTTACACGAAATCGATAAGCGACTTCATCGCAACTTCCCGGAACACTGACAGGGTAATCGTTCATGCCGTCAGGATGTTTCCCGGCAGGAAGATACTCGTGCTGCCCGACAAGTATCTTGGATACGTAATGAAGGCGAGGGCTCTGGAGCTTCTGGCCGGCGAAGGCATCGATATTGACCCGGACCTTATCGAAATATATGAGCAGAAGAAGGGGCAATACTGGGCGGCCTGCCACGTGCATCAGCAGATAGGACCCGATGCTGCAGACATTGCCCTCCTGGAAAACGAAGATGCCGAGCTTATGATCCACCCCGAATGCGGATGCGCGTCGTCATGTCTTTATAAGGTCCAAAAGGGGGAAATCCCGCATTCCAAGGCTTATTTTCTCTCGACCGAGCAAATGATTGAACGGGCGAAAGTCTCACCGGCAAGGAAGTTCGTGGTTGCCACGGAAAAGGGGATGGTCTACAGGCTCAGAAAAGAAATGCCTGAAAAGGAATTCATCCCGATTTCCGCGAAAGCCGAATGCGGCTTCATGAAGGCAAACTCATTCGGAAAACTCGCGGACTCACTGAAAAGAGACAGGATAGAGATAACTTATTGCGACGACTGCTGCGATCCGAGATCGCCTTACCAGGACGACAGGGTAGTACACATCCCAAGGTCGGCTGCGAGTGCTGCGATCAAAGGCATCTCGAGAATGCTGTCGATTGGATGAGCTGCAAACGAACGTAAGAGCGCCTTCCTGCCCGACAGTCCGGACACACATTGAGGGAGTATTATGACAGGGTCACGAAGATCGACATGCGACGTTCTAATCATCGGTGCCGGGATTGCAGGTCTAACCGCCGCGATTCAGCTCGCGGATCGCGGCAAGAACGTAGTGGTGATTAACCGCGCGTTCGATCCCGAAGAATCCAATACGCGGTATGCGCAGGGTGGGATCGTCTGGTGGGGAGAAGAAGATTCGTTCGAGCTCATAGAATCCGACATCGACGAAGCCGGCGATGAAATTGGCGGGACGGAAGCGATCCGCATACTCGCCGAGGAAGGGCCCGGCCTGGTCGACTCGTTTCTTATCAAGCGGCTCGCAATCCGGTTCGACAGGGACGCCGCGGGCAACCTCGACAGGACCCTCGAAGGGGGACACTCGCGAAGGAGGATAATACACGTCGGAGACCAGACCGGGGCGGCTATACAACAGGCATTAAGCAGGGAAGCGAGATCGCATCCCAATATTTCCATCCTCGCGGGCCATACCGCCGTCGACCTCATCAGCACGACTCATCACTCTCAGAAGCGGGGATCGGTGTACGAGAAGACCCAGATCCTCGGCGCCTATGTGCTTCACCGGCAAAGCAGAATTGTCAATGCGATTCTTGCATCCTACACGATAGTTGCTACCGGTGGGGTGGGCGGCCTGTACGAGAATACGACGAATCCGGAAGGCGCACGGGGTGACGGCATCGCCATGGCCCTGCGAGCGGGAGCGCATGTCATCAACATGGAGTACGTACAGTTTCACCCGACCGCTTTTCGAAAAGATGGCTGCAGTTCCTTCCTCATCTCGGAGTCGGTCCGCGGCGAGGGAGCCATCCTCCTGAACGGCAATCGCGAGCGGTTTCTCTCAAGATATTGTCCGGGTGCAATGGAGCTCGCCCCGCGCGATGAAGTGGCCCGCGGAATCTTCCGGGAGATGCAAATTACGAAAGCGTCTAATGTCTGGCTCGACTGCAGTCCCATTGCGGCAAAAGGGATCGACCTGCAGAAGAGGTTTCCGAAGATTTTTTCCGACTGCCTGGGTTGCAAAGTCGACATGACGAAAGAAACGATACCCGTGGCTCCGGCTGCCCACTACCTTTGCGGAGGTATCCGCGTCGACGGCTGGGGAATGACAAACCTGCACAGACTCTTCGCGATCGGAGAGGCGTCCTGCACTGGTCTGCACGGCGCAAACAGGCTCGCTTCCACATCGCTGCTGGAGGGGCTGGTTTGGGGGAGGAGGGCCGCCGAAAACGTAATCGGGACCTTCGAACAGGTGGATTTCGATGAGCAGCTCATCCCCGATTGGGACGAAAGCTACGTGGTCGAAGAGCGTCTCCCTTTCCAGATGATAGAGAATTACCTGGACGATCTGAAGCGAATCATGTGGGAAAACGTCGGGATAGTGAGATCCGAAATGAGTCTGTCAAAAGCATGGAGACTGTTATCCTCGATAAACATAGACGTCGAAGAGATGTACCGCCGTGCGAAGTTGTCGGATGAGCTCGTCGGAATTAGAAATGCTGTCGAAGTCGCTCTCGATATCACCGCCCAGGCGAGGATGAACCGGGTCAGCAGGGGAGTTCACTTCCGGGAGGATTCTGTGAAAGCAGACGGGGGATCGGCTTAAAACCGGAGTATGACCGAGTATGGTATTCAAAGACATCCTTAAAGAGAGAATCCATCACGACCTTGGCTTCGATTTCTTCACCAGGGACGGTGCGCCGGACGCCATGTTTTCGGTTCTGGTGAAGGAGAAAGCCGTGCTGTGCGGAATGATATTTGTGCCGACGATCGTCAAGCTCGTCGACGAGGAATTCTTCCTGGAGCCGATCGAGGCCGGAACGGTGCCGAGGATCCACGCTCTGAGAAGGGACGGCGAAACTGTCGATGCGGGTGAAACGGTGGCCGAGATATCCGGAAATGCGGAAGTCCTTCTCAAAGCCGAGAGGACGATCTGCAACCTCATATCTGAGCTTTCGGGAATTTCCACTTATGTCCGGAGTCAGATACCGGCAGTCGGCGGCAGGCGGTCCGCTTCCGGGGAAAATATCGTGCTGCTCGATACGCGGAAAGACGATCCGCTCATGAGGCCGGAACACAAGTATGCCGTCCGGGTCGGCGGCGCCGGGAATCACAGGGCCGGCTTTTTCGACGGGATCCTGATAAAAGACAACGATATATCCGTCTACGGCGGAATCAAGAAGGCGATGGATGCGCGGATGAAGAGCGCAAAGTTTCTGACGCGGGTGGAAATAGAGGTGGGAAGCCTCGACGACCTGCGGACGGTGCTGGACGACGGCCGCGCAGATGCGATTCTCCTCGACAACATGGCGCCTGCGACTCTTCGCGAGGCGATTTCTATGATATCGAAGTCGGGCCGGGAATATCTGGTAGAAGCTTCCGGTATCGGCGGGAATGACCTGAAGGAAGTGGCAGACACAGGAGTCGGCTTCATTTCGATGTCATCGCTCATAAGGAAAGCTTCATATATAGATGTATCCATGAAAGCGGCAAAATAATCCGTCCCAGTTCTCCGGCGACTGTGTAAGGGCCTTGCTTCAGGGGGAGCAGATTGCCTGCGTTTGCATCGCATCGGTGTACAATCATGCACGTGTCCTTCCCGTTCGCCGTTTCCGCAAAGTGGAATTCTGAACCGCGGGGTTCGTAAGGAAGGGGTGAAGTTTGCGGGGCGCAATCCCCATTTTTTCTCTTCGCGATCTCCGAGCCTGCCTGGCGTTCTTTGAGGTTAAGAGAGCCTTCTGCTGCAAATTCCGCTGGATTCCTCCAAGTCTTGATAACCACGTGTAATTTCTGTAACATCATTTCGTTGGTTCGGTCTACCAACTAACTGTGGAAAGCGAATGCAGAGGAACACATTTCGAACCGGTTTCAACTCCGGAACATCCAACATCATCACCGGCAATGCAAAAGTAGTCCGCAGCATTAACCGCGGGATGATACTGAACATCATCCGCGAAATGCAGCCGATTTCCAGAGTGAACATCTCCCGCATCACCGGTCTCAACAAGAGTACCGTCTCCAGCATCATATCGAACCTGCTCGAAGAAGAGCTTCTGGTCGAGCAGGCGAGCGAGGAGCAGTCTGTCGGCAGGAGCCCGGTGAACCTTTACCTGAGGCTCGGCAGGTTCTATGTCGGGTCCTTCAACATCGACTCTTCCGTTACGAGACTTGCGGTTGCCGACATCGATGGAAGCATAAAGGGGACGGCCTCCATCGACACCGACCCGGAGAATCCACGCGAGTTTGTGAAGAAGTGCGTCGACGAGCTGCAGTCGCTCTGCAGGGACCTAAAGATCGACCACCTTGAAGGACTGGGTGTCAGCATCGGGGGCATCGTCGATTCGAAGAAACTGGTCGTAAACTTCGCCCCGAACCTGGGGTGGGAAGACTTCGACATCGGTGAAGCGCTTCGGGAAGCGATGCCCGAAGTTAAGAATTTCTCGGTCGGAAACGATGCGAAGGCATCGGCGCTTGCGGAGCTCTGGTTCGGGAGCCATGAGCTCGATCTCAGCAATTTCGTCTTTCTGTCCATAGGTCCCGGCATCGGCTCAGGCATCGTCGTGCAGAACAGGCTCCTCGACGGCGAATATCAGGCGTCGGGCGAGTTCGGTCACATGGTCATCTTCGAGGGCGGGGAACACTGCACCTGCGGCAACAACGGCTGCTGGGAAGCCTACGCATCGGACAAGGCCACGGTCGGCAGGTATGTCAAGGCGAAGAACATGGAACCGAAGATGTCCCGCTCTCTCACTTTCCAGGATATCGTCGAGTCCGCGAAGAAAGACGATCCGGTTGCGGTGGAGATACTGAAACAGACCGGGTACTATCTCGGTCTCGGCATCTCGAGCATAATCAGGGCCATCGATCCGCATGTAATCATCATCGGAGGGCGCATAACCCAGGCATGGGACCTTGTTTATCCGGAGATCATGACCGTCGTTACGAAGCGCGCTTACTTCGGAAGGAAGAAGAGCATCAACATTCTCCCGACTTCGCTGAACGTTCTGCCGCGGCTCCTCGGCGCTGCGACGCTTGCCATTCAAGAGATATTCAACGGATACAAAATCACGGACTGAGTCTCCCTCGCCCGGTCGGGTGATTGATCCGTTCCGCAAATCCTACTTTCTGTACTCCCCACTTTCCTTTGCGCCCGTCGGCGTCGGACCCGCATGGGCCTTTCCTTTTACGTGCTCGAGGTAGAGGACGCTGTTTATAAGCCCGATGTGGCTGAATGCCTGCGGCAGATTCCCCAGCTGTTTGCCTGTGTCGGGATCGACTTCCTCCGAAAAAAGTCCGGTATGCCCGGCGTATTTCACAACCTTGTCGAGTATGTCTTCGGCCTCGACTGTTCGGCCCGAAAGGGCGAGCGACTTCACCAGCCAGAATGAGCAGAGGAGGAACGCTCCCTCTTTTCCCGCGAGCCCGTCTTCTCCGAGGTAGCGGTAGACGAGGCCCGACTCGGTCGTGAGCTTTTTCAGCGTGGCGTTGATCGTGCCCTGTACCCTCGGGTCGTCTATCGGGAGGAATCCCATGACGGGGATGATGAGACTGGTCGCGTCGAGAGTCTTCGAGCCGAACGACTGCACGAAGCTCCCGAGCTCATCGTCGTAGCCCTTTTCGAGAATCGCATCTTTTATTTCGTCCCGCACCTTCTTCCATTTCGGCAGCGAATCGCCGTGCTTGCGCCTCTCCGCGATTTTGATGCCACGGTCCAATGCAACCCAGCACATGAGCTTCGAGTAAACGAAATGACGGGGCCCGCCGCGGACTTCCCAGATACCCGAATCGGGCGTGTTCCACACGCCGCAAACGTAATCCACGATTCTCATCACGAACTGGAGCTCTCCTTCGGGGAGTCCGTCGCCGTACCTGTCGGTCTCGTAGATCGCGTTGATAAGCTCTCCGAATATGTCGAGCTGCTTCTGCTTCGCCGCGCCGTTGCCGATTCTGACGGGTTTCGATTTCCTGTATCCTTCCAGGTTGCCCAGCTCCGCTTCATGGAGATCCGTCTCGCCGCGCATTCCGTACATTATCTGTATCTTCGAGGGATCATCGTTCCGCTTGCAGATGTCCACGAACCATCTCAGGTGCTTCCGGGCCTCGTCGTAATGGCCGATGTTGTAGAGCGCCTGGACCGTGAATGACGCGTCGCGTATCCAGTTGTACCTGTAATCCCAGTTTCTTCTTCCTCCTATCGACTCGGGGAGTGAAGTTGTCGGGGCGGCGCAGATCGCGCCGGCCTGCTCGTGAGCCAGCATCTTCAGCACAAGCCCCGAACGAACGACGAGGTCGCGCCACCTCCCGTCGAATGAATCTGTCTCTGCCGAAACCTTGTTCACCCAGGAGTTCCAGTACTTGAGGGTCTCGTCGAGCTCCAGCCTGCATTCGTCGGGCGTTTTCCGCACCTTCTCCGAATATTCGAGGACAAACCACAACTCATCTCCCTGCTTCATGCTGAAGTTTCCGGATGCGGTCGCCCCCTCAATCTTCAGGACCGGCTTCGATTGCAGGAACAGCCCTCGGCCGGATGCGAAAGCCTCCAAACCGCCCTCGACTTGCACAAGCTTCGTCCTGCTGCGTGCGTAGTTGAATCGGGGTGCGAATTCAAGCCTCAACTCCATTGAGCCTTTTGTGCACTCCAGCTTCCTATAGATGACCTGATGGCCGTGCTCGCCGGGAGCGCGCTCAGATTTGAGAGGCATGAAGTCGGTCAGCTCGGCGGAACCTTCCTCCGTGTCGAAGTATGTTCGCAGTACGTTCGTATCGCCCACGTATTGCTGTCTCGGAGCAAATTCGGCCGCAGGGGAAATAGAGAACCTGCCGCCCTTGCCGTCGTCCAGGATCGCCGCGAAGACGCTGGCCGATTCAATGTGAGGGAAGCAGCACCAGTCGATCGAGCCGTCGTCGCCTATCAGCGCGCAGGTGTCGAGGTTGCCTATGATTCCGTATCTTTCGAGGTCTTTATAGTCAGCCATATCTCTCCTTATAGTGCGGTGCTTTAGACAATACAACAAAAAGCCCGCGCGATGGGCTCCCGTGAGTGTAAATTTGCGGTTTACGAATTGTTATCTTTTGGGGAGCGGCGCTTCGGGTATGCTCTCGGCGCCGTTCGTCCCGACGGCCGCTATTCCGAATATGTAATCGTCTTTTGACATCGTGGTGAGGTCGTATTCGACCGTCGTGTCGGCCGTGACTTTCACGAACACGTATCCCGCCCAGAAAGGCTCGTACGTCTTCCGGTAATAAATCTTCCAGCCTGAGAGTCCTTTGCCGCGGAGAGGATTGTCCCACCGGAATCTCGTTCCGTATTCGAGCTTGTCGACGAGCATAATGTCGTTCGCCGGGGCAGGCGGAGAAATCGAAACGAGCGCCGCGGTCAGCGAGTTCATCCTGCAGACGCTGGCAACATATGCCGAGTCGACGAACTGCGGCAGGTCCCCGTACTGCACTTCCTCCTCTTTTCCATCAACCATCTCCCCGACCTTTCGCACGTTCTGGTGCTGGTGGTGGTAGTCTTCGTTGGGCTCCGTGAATCTTACGGCCGCATAGCCGTACTTGTTGAAGGAAGCGTGGTCTCCGCCGCGGAGGAACCTGTCCTGGCGGAAGATCAGCGTCGTGTGAAAAGTCGGGAGAAATCTTTCGCCCGCCGCGCGGATGTACCTCGCAAGCTCCCTCGACGGGCTGTCGTTTCCGTAACCGATCACGTCGGGGTTGATCTCCCTTTTGCCGAGCTTGAGCTCCCGGTATCCCTGCGAGAAGACCCGCACCATGTCGCTCACGACCTCGCCGTTGCCGCCTCTTATCGATCCCACGATATCGTTGTTGAGGTCGGCGATGATATTCATGTTGTTCTTACGGGCTTCCATCGCGAAGTGCCTGCTTCCGTACAGCCCTTCCTCTTCGCCGTCGAAGCAGATGAAAATGATGTTTGCATCGGGTTTGAAATGAGCCGCGGTGAATGCTCGTGCGGCTTCGAGTACGAGCGAGACTCCGCTTCCGTCGTCGTCTGCGCCCGGCGCATCGGAAGTGTCGTTCATTATATCAGTGCACCTCGAGTCGTAATGTCCCGATATCACGACATATCTCCCGTTGATTCCCTCACTGCCCCAGAGTATACCGTAGACATTCACAAGTACGGTCGGCTTCGGTATAAGCGGCACGTTGCTCAGCACGAACCTGTCTTCGAAGACCCTGAAGTGGGGATCCCTGCGGGCGAGCGCCTGGAACTTGGACAGGATCCATCTCCTAGCGGCGCCGATTCCGCGCGTATTGCTCGATGTATCCGACATGGTGTGCCTGGTTCCGAAGCCGGCGAGAGTGTAGTCGTCGCTTCTGAGCGAATCGGGCGAGATGGTTTTTATTATCTCTTCGATCTTTGCGTCCGCGGCTGAAGCGCCGGGGGCCGGAACTACCTGCCCGGCAGCGATCGAGGCAGTGAGGATTGTGAGGGCGATTACTCTGTAGAAATGGTGCACGCAGTAACTCCTTCCTTTCGATTCAATGTAAAGCATCCGCCGGGTCGACTGCAACAGCTTTGTTGGCGTTACGGTTCTTTCGGTACTAAGGTAACTTTTTACTTTTTTTTACCGCAGAGCGCGCGAAGCCCCTCAAGTTGTACATGAAAAGATCCCACGAACGCCAGGCACGCAGAGAGAGAAGGGATGTGGTTGAAGTAATACACTCTGCCCACTTTTGGCCTCCTCAGCGTGCTTAGGAGTTAAATTCGAGAGAGAGTTATCGCTCTGCGCGTTTTGGGCCACCTCCGCGTGCTTTGGGGTTAGGTTCAAAAGAGAAAGTCAAGCTCTGTGAGCTTTGGGCCTTCTCTGCGTGCTTTGGGGTTAAGTCCCCGGCTTTCCGTTTTATTGCATTTATAGGCGCATGTGCCTACATTGCAAATCGTTAACATAACCTATGAGGTCTGTTGGATGAACCTTTTCCGTACGAAGAAACTCAGCGACATCATAGCGGATAGCGAAAAGCCGGAATATAAACTCAAACGCAGTCTGAACGCGTTCGACCTGACCACCCTCGGAGTCGGCGCAATCATAGGGGCGGGCATCTTCGCGATGACGGGTACCGCAGCTGCGGGGAGTTCCAACTACGCCGGTGCTGGTCCCGCTCTTGTCATCTCCTTCATACTCACCGGAATCGCATGCGGATTCGCCGCGCTCTGCTACGCGGAGATCGCATCCATGATACCGATTGCCGGAAGCGCGTACACATATTCATACGCCTCTCTCGGGGAGCTCGTCGCCTGGATAATCGGGTGGGACCTCATCCTCGAATACGCGGTCGGAAACATCGCAGTAGCCATAAGCTGGGCCGGGTATTTCCAGGAGCTTGTGAGCGGATTCGGCATACAGATACCGTGGTATCTGGCGACGGACTATCGTACCACCCTTGCAACGCCGGGGTTGATTGACAAAGCTCCGCATATATTCGGCGTACCGATTGTCTTCAACCTGTTGGCCATTCTAATCGTGGCGCTGATAACTTACATACTCGTAATAGGAATTAAAGAAAGCGCGCGGTTCAATTCGGTAATGGTCATAATTAAGATTGCGATCCTTCTCTTTTTCATCGGCATCGGCGCGTTCTTCGTAAAACCCGAGAACTGGACCCCTTTTGCGCCTAACGGCTGGAAGGGGATACAGACCGGCGCCGCCATCGTCTTCTTCGCTTATATAGGATTCGACGCGGTTTCAACGGCGGCAGAGGAGACAAAGAACCCCTCGAAGACTCTGCCTATCGGGATGATAGCCTCGCTCGCAATTTCGACGGTCCTCTATATAGCGGTCGCTCTTGTCCTGACGGGGCTGGTTCCGTACACGAAGCTTGCCACGGCCGAGCCTTTGTCTCTCGCCTTTCACATAATCCATCTAGACTGGGCGGCGGGCATTGTCGCCTTCGGAGCCGTGATAGCGACGACCGCCGTGCTCCTGGTCTTCCAGATGGGGCAGCCGAGAATATTCTTCTCGATGTCGCGCGACGGACTTCTTCCGCCGAGCTTTTCGAAGGTCCATCCCAAATACCGGACGCCGCACGTCACGACGATTCTAACGGGCGTCTTCGTCGCTTTCTTTGCCGCCATTGCCAACATCAGCGAAGCGGCGGAGCTCACAAACATCGGCACGCTCTTCGCCTTCGTTCTCGTCTGCGCCGGGGTGCTCGTGCTCCGTGCGAAGGAGCCCGATGCGAAGCGCGGGTTCAGGACCCCGCTCGTCCCCTTCGTGCCGATAATGGGAATACTGTTCTGCTTCTACCTCATGCTCGGTCTCCCCGAGATCACATGGTTCCGTTTCGTGATCTGGCTGGCGATCGGGCTCGTGATTTATTTTATGTACGGGAGGTGGCACAGCAAGCTGCGGAACGAGCCTGCCGTACAGGAAGGAGCTGCAAAATGAAAAAGCACGTATTGATTCCGGCCGCATTGTTTGCGGCGGCTCTGCTCGCTTTCGCGCTCCCCGGGAACGGAAGGGCGCAGGAGCGGTCGGGCAAATACACGATTGTGATTCACGGCGGGGCAGGGACGATAAGCGAAGCGATGCCGGAGGCCGTGAAGGCTGAGTATTACGCATCCATGAAGAAGGCGCTGACGATAGGCAGGGATGTGCTTGCCAACGGCGGCACGAGCATGGAAGCGGTCGAGAAGGTCTTGAGATATTTCGAAACCGACCCGAAGTTCAACGCGGGCATCGGTGCCGTATTCACCAGGGCGGGAAGACACGAGCTGGACGCGGCGATAATGAACGGGGCAAACCTGCAGGTCGGCGCGGTCGCGGGAGTCGAGCACATCGCGCATCCGATTACACTGGCGAAGCTGGTAATGGAGAAGACGCCGCATATCCTCCTCGCCTATCATGGAGCCGACGAGTTCGGGAAGGAGATGGGACTGAAGTGGGTTCCGAACAGCTACTTCGACACGCCTCAGAGGAAGGCCGAGCTCGAAAGGTGGATGAAGAATATCAAGGAACATAACCACGGTACGGTCGGGTGCGTGTGTCTTGACGAGTACGGCAACCTCGCGGCCGGTACTTCGACGGGCGGGTTGACCGGGAAGATGCCCGGAAGGATCGGCGATTCGCCGCTCGTCGGTGACGGGACATATGCGAACAATAAGACATGTGCCGTATCCGGAACCGGAATCGGGGAGGAGTACATGAGGCACGCGGTCGGGTTCAACATTAATGCGCTGATGGCATACAAGGGGATGTCGCTGAAGGACGCGGTACATTATATAATACACGACGTCTTGAAGCCGGGCGACGGCGGTGTGATTGCAGTCGACAGGCACGGCGACTACGCTATGGATTTCAATACGACCGGTATGTTCCGCGGTGTCGCGACCTCGTCGGGCACCTTCGAGGTGAAGATCTGGAAGGACAAGTAAACAGGGGAGAGGCGGGGAAGAGGTAGAGGTTAAGGTTGAGGTTGAGAAGAGCCGCGAAGAGGTTTTTCATCCGCGAAAGCCACACCCCCACTGTCATTTCGAGTGACCCCGATACGACGATAGTCGCATCGGGGGAGCCCCACGAAGTGGTCCCTTTGGGAGAGAAATCTAGTTTCGATATGAACGAAGCTTCCGATCTTCAAAACTTCCAAACTTCCCAGCTTCCGGTGCCGCCTGGTCGGTCACACAAAGAAGATTCCTCCACGCGTCCCGACATGCGTCGGGACTTGGTCGGAATGACTCATTGAGGGTTTGTACCACCTACCTTCCGTTCCTTGAGCTGGCAAACGACGTTGTATCGAACCACCCTGGGATAATGCCTCAGGTATTCGATACGGCAGAGTTCAGGAAGGACTATCAGCTGGGGAAGGACATGACGCCGTATGTCAGCCAGATAAGAGAGCTGCTGGAATCGATGGAAGACACCACATTCGCGGCCTACAGCGACGCCATGGCCGGTGCGCTGCAGATCTATGCCGCAGTCCAGAACAGCAAGGACAAAGTACCCGGCCTGAGCGCGACCGCGGATAAGATGGCCGCGTTTTTCAAAAGGTCGAGGAAAAATCCTCCGCCGTCATCTCCGGCGAAGTAAGAAAGGCTCTCTTCGTGAGGATTGAGAGCCCGGCGCTCCGGGAGGCATTCCGGAGCGCTTTATTTTGTGCCGGGGACATCCCTCTTTTGGCCGCGGGATTTCGTTCCAGGGACGAAAGTTTGCGTTTCGGGAACGGAACAGAGGGTCTTAGAGACGTAACGGAGGGTCCCGGAGACGAAAC
>JBJKPN010000018.1:0-3935 GCA_046706365.1 Candidatus Kryptoniota bacterium
CCGAATCCTAAACCTACTTTAACATTGAGAGAAACAAACAAGTCGCGGACCATATAATGCTCGATCTTGACGCCAGTGTAGTTGTAACCCGGCGGTTCGTCGATGTAGTATCCCGCTTCGACCGGGAACATCAGCCTGACTTCGGGCTCTATGAAGGCGTTCGTGCCGTAACGCCTGCTGAGACCTGCGAAATAAGTCTTGAAAGTTACGCCGGCTTTTCCCGTCTCAACGCTGAGGAAGTCTCCGTTGATTTCTCCGATTTCAGCACGATAACCACTGGCGATGACCCCGGCGTAAAATGATGAACAAGAGAAAGGCCCCGACGGATTGGGGCGCATCTCATTACCCGACCAGGAATAAACATAGCCCGCAAAGATCGGCTTGAACCGCACCTCTAGGCCGCAGCCAAGATCTCCTGTAAGGGAGAAAAAGCCGACCTTTCCGAAGTGAAGCGTATACGCCTCGCCGGTCACGTACAGATCGACTCCGACATGATTCCAGAGATAATTCGCAAACTCCCTCTGCCCTTCCGCCAGCGCGTTCGGGTTGTATCCGCTTGAATCTGCGGAAGACACGCGGCTTGTGTCGTTTTGGGCAAAAGCAGTGCTTCTGAGTAGTGCAAATGCAATTAAAGCAGCTAACATAGGAACATTTCGAAATAAGATCCCAGCGCGCATATATTGCCTTCTCATGGTTCTTGATGCTGCATTAATCTCCCGATCCCAAACATAAACCCACCTTTATACTGAACGCGAGAAAGAGGTCACGCAGGCCCCCGTTGTCCCTGCCGACGGCCGTGTGGGCGTTAGGTCCGTTATACATTATTCCGGGCTGGTTTGCATAATAATAGTAGGTCGAAGTGACCGGAAACATGAATTTAATTTCCGGTTCGAAAAAGAAACCGGAGCCGTACCGCCGACCGATGCCCGCAAAAAGACTGTTGTAGACTGCGACAGGAGGAGAATCCTGATCGAGCCACTGGGTTTCCCCGTAGATCTTACCCACATCGATCCGATAACCGCTGATCATGAATCCGGCGTACAACGATGAAAAATAGAACTCGGATGGCGGACGCGGAATCTCGTTGCCGGATTCACCGAATATGCCCCCTATAAAAACAGGAGCTATGCGAAGCTCAGCCCCCATCCCCACCCCTCCTGACGACGACAGGAAACTTACCCTACTGAAATGAAGCGAATATACTTCGCCGGTCGCGAAAAGATCGAAACCGAAGTGTTTCGCGAGATAGTCCCCAATCCGCTTCTGTCCTTCCGCGAGTTGGTTCGGGTTGTAGCCGCTCGAGTCGGCGGGAACCACGCGGCTGGTATCCGATTGGGCAAATGCGGGCTGAACGACAAACAGGAGGCTTGCCAAAATGACTGCGGAACGGAGCTTTGCCCCGGGTTGCCCATTCCAATAACTTGTCATTTCTCTGAGTTTCATCCCCTGTTCAGCTCCTAGAATGTTCTACCCACGGAGATTCCCAGCAACGGAATAAAGTTGGCGCCGTGAAGTGTGGGTGTGATGTCGAATCTGAAGACATAGCCGGAACTGTCCGGCTGGTACCTGTAGCCTATCGTGCCGACCAGGATGCACGAACTTGGAGCAGAAGAAATTGAGAAAAAAGGTTTGCCGTTCGGCGTGGTAACCACAATGAGAGCGCCCACCCCTATCTCGAAATAATTTGAGTGAGAACCGGCTAAGTAGTTCAGCATAACCGGAAAACCGTTGAGGATCGGCGAGGTTGTGAATCCGAGCCTGAAATCGAGCTCTCTTGAAATCCGGCGGTCGTAATTCAGTGAGTACAGCCCGCCTACCCCGAAGACTTCGAAATAGACTGCGTTCTTGAGGTAATACGTGTTCGTAGAATCAGCGGTTTGAGCGCTCACCGGCGCTGACACCGCAAGAAGCATGAGGACGAACACGACTGCTGCCGAATATCCCTTACCTGCCCGGCTAACTGTTGCACGCTTCGTTTTACCCTCCATTTAGTTTGGAACAAGCATGACCGCAATAGGTCTGCCCGTCCCTGTAAACGGACCTTATGAAATCATGGTTTTGGAAATTCCGGTTTCCGCACCCGCTCTCTTTTCTGCGCGTTGTGGGAAGCATCCCTGTGACTTCCGTACTTCGTATCCGTTGTCATGACCGCATCCCTTTTGCCCTCACATCTTTTGTCCGTTTGACAGGTGCTTTCGCCGTACGAATGAGCACGTGGCCCCCGCTATTGTTCCCGGCGGCCGTAAACCGTTTAACATATTAAACAGCGACCCCGCTAAAAGCAAACGTCACGTGAAGCCGTCGCGCCCGGTTGCCGACGTCGTCAGTTGTTGTTTTCACCTCCAGGCCTTAAGTTTTGAACGAAACAGAAAGATTGGAAAGATGGAACAACCGAGGAATAAAAACACAGAGACACAGAGACACGGACAAAACACCGGAGATCATCTTTCCTGCGTCTCCCGTAGTTTAATTCCTTCTCTCGCACAGTTTTTGGCGCTGCTGTTGCTGGTTTCCATACCGGCGGCCGCCTTCGCGTCGGAGCCGACCGCGTCGCAGATTGTCAAGAATGTCCAGGCCAACTACGACCGCACCAAAGACGCCACCATCAGGTTCACGCAGACGGTGGTCTACCCGCTGTCCCAGATTTCCAGGACAATCACCGGGACGCTATACATTGCCAAGGGAAACAAATACAGGATCGACACCGAAGACAAGGTCATCGTAACTGACGGAAAGACATCCTGGATTTACACCCCTGCTTCCAACCAGGTTCTAATAGACAACTTCCGCGACGATAAGAACACCATCACTCCCGAGAAATTCCTGCTGGACGTCCCGTCGGACTATTTTGCGGTTCTCCTCTCCTCGAAGAAAGTAACCGGCGGGAAAGACTACACTCTTCGGCTTACTCCAAAGAGCGATGACTCCTTTATCCGCTCTATAACCATAGTCGTCAGCCCCGACTGGACGGTGAAGAGCGCGGAAGTCTCCGACATGAACGACACGAAATACACATACACCGTAAACGAGCTGAAAGTTAACACCGGCCTGCCGGCAACTGAATTCGAATTCGTTCCGCCAAAGGGGACACAAATAGTCGACCTGCGCCAGCATTGACTCCGTTGCTCGCCATTCATTCTGATTCCAAGGAAGATTATTGAGACATTCCCGTATTCTGCGAGCCCTTATCGGACTTCTCATAGCGGGGCTCTTTGTTTTCTTCGCGTTCAGGGGGATATCCTTTTCTTCCCTTCTGCACGACGCCCTTCGCGCAAACTATCTCATCCTGACGATTGCGACGCTCGTCGTACTCTTCAGCCACTTCTTACGGGCCTTCCGCTGGCGGGTCATACTCCAGGAGGTTAAGGGAGACATCTCCCTTGTCGACACCTGGGGAAGCATAATGGTCGGCTACCTCGTCAACAATTTCATACCGAGACTCGGCGAGATCGTCAGAGCATATACGACGGGGCGGCTCGAAAAGATCAGCGTGAGCAGCGTAATCGGCACGATCGTCCTCGAGAGACTCTTCGATATGCTCTCTGCCGGGATCCTGTTCGGCCTGGCGCTGTTCATGTATCACGGCGACCTGACCACATCTTTCCCCTTCCTGCGGCTTGCCGGAGTGGTTCTTGTAGCCGGGTCGATTGTTCTCGGCGGCGTTCTGTACATAGCCTCGATTTCCGAGAAAGTTCAGAATATTCTGCTGAAAATTGTGGAGGCGATACTCCCGAAAAAGATCGCCCACAAGGCGGAATCTATTATCCTCTCATTCCTCGAATCCTTCAAGATTCTCAGGTCGGGCAAACGTCTCGGGCTGATTGCCATTTACACCGCGCTGATCTGGATTGCCTACATTTACAGCATGTACATACCCTTTTTCGCATTCGGCTTCGGCGCAAGGCTTCACCTGACACTTTATGATGCATTCCTTC
>JBJKPN010000019.1:0-13495 GCA_046706365.1 Candidatus Kryptoniota bacterium
TCGCCCGAGGTATCGGAGAGGCTGTCGAAAATGATCCCGAACGATATAGTGAGTGTCAGCGAAAGCGGTATAAAGGATCCGGCGGGCCTGAAAATTGCGGCCGGACTTGGTTACCATGCTGCGTTGATAGGTGAACATTTCATGAGGGCGAATGACCGCGTGTCGGAGCTGCTTAAATTCACACAGGCCGGTCCACCGGAATAGGGAAATTATTCTTGGTCCATATCCTGCCCAGATTCACCACTATTGCGAATAGTCATTCACGACCCGGTCGGAGGAAGGAGCCGCATTTGCGCGGACCCGTATGGAGGCGCATCTTATGTTCGTGAAGATATGCGGCGTTACCAGCATTCCGGATGCTTACGCCTGCGTCGAGAGTGGCGCCGATGCGATCGGCTTGAATCTTTACCAGCAAAGCAAGAGGTTTATATCGATGGAAGATGCGGCGGCAATCGTCCAGGAAGTATCTCCGTACGTGAAGACCGTGGCGATCATGGTGCGGCCGACGCTCGATCAGGTTGCAGCCGCAGTAGATCAAACGGAAGTCGATGCGGTCCAGCTTTACGAGCCAAAGTTCGGATTGGCCGATTTCGAATTCAAGAAGCTGTTGTATTATTCGGTGCGCGTGCAGAATGCATCAGATGTCCGGGCTGCATCGCTCCTCGGAGCGGATCTCATCTTTCTCGACGCCTTCATGTCGGGAGAGTTCGGAGGAACCGGCCGGACGGCGAATTGGGAAGAAATTGAAACTAGCGGCGTCGACCTTTCGATGCGATTCGTCCTGTCGGGCGGGCTGAACGAGTTGAATGTTTGTGAGGCCATAAGGAGGCTCCGGCCTTATGGCGTCGATACGGCATCCGGTGTGGAATCGGAGCCCGGGAAAAAAGATCACAAGAAAGTGAAAGAGTTTGTTTCAAACGCCAAACAGTGCGGTTGAGCCGATGGAAACATCGGAAAGCACCCGTCTATCTCGTTTGTAAAGGATCATCATGGAAAACGTCGAAGAAAAAATCAAAGAATACTACAATCTCCCCGATAAGAGGGGCCATTTTGGGATATATGGCGGGTCTTTTGTGCCGGAGACCCTCGTCAAGGCTGCGAAGGAGCTGGACGAAGCCTTTGAATCGTTGAAACGAGATGAGGACTTCAACAGCGAATTCGAGCAGCTGCTGCACAATTACGCCGGGCGGCCGACACCGATTTTCCTTTGCCGGAATCTCAGTGAAAAATATGGTGCGAGATTCGTCCTGAAGAGAGAAGACCTTTTGCACACCGGGGCACACAAGATAAACAACACCATCGGACAGGCGCTTCTGGCGAAGCGGCTCGGCAAGAAGCGAATCATCGCGGAAACCGGAGCGGGACAGCATGGAGTTGCGACTGCAACGGTGTGTGCGCTTCTCGGCCTTAAATGTATAGTGTACATGGGTGAGGAGGACATGCATCGCCAGGAGCCGAACGTTTTCAAGATGAGGCTTCTGGGTGCGGAGGTAGTTCCGGTTCTCAGCGGAACCAGGACCCTGAAGGAGGCGACGAGCGAAGCGATACGTGACTGGGTCACAAACGTGCGCGACACTTTCTATATAATAGGATCCGTTGTCGGTATGCATCCGTATCCCAAGCTCGTCAGGCATTTCCAGGCGGTGATAGGCCGGGAAGCACGGAAGCAGTTCACCGAGGCATACGGCAAGCTCCCCGATTATGTGGTGGCATGTGTCGGCGGCGGGAGCAACTCGCTCGGGATATTCCACGAGTTCGTGAAGGACGTCCCGGGGGTCAGGCTTGTCGGAGTCGAAGCGGCAGGCGAGGGGCTCGGGACGGGAAAGAACGCAGCATCGTTGACGCTGGGGAAACCAGGGGTGCTGCATGGCTCGATGCAGTATCTCCTTCAGGATGAAAACGGCAACGTTCTCAATGCATACTCGGTTTCCGCCGGTCTCGATTATCCCGGGGTCGGTCCGGAGCACTCGTATCTGAAGGACTCCGGCCTGGTCGAATATGTTTCCGTTACGGATCAGGAGGCGCTCGATTCGTTCGTCGAATTGTCCAGGATCGAGGGAATAATTCCGGCACTCGAGTCGGCCCATGCTGTCGCATACGCCGGAGTTCTCGCACGAGCCGCGGCGAAAGGGAAAGATATTCTCATTAACCTTTCGGGGAGAGGCGACAAAGATCTTTACAGTGTGGCAAATCGATTGAACTTGAAATAATTTGTTGTGCAAGCCCCCTCTCTGCGGCGGTTGCAGACAGGGGTGAAGCCAAAATCGGTCCGAGAAAAATTTTTAACTGGACTTTATCTAAGGAACTTTTTCAGTAGTTTTGCTGTCTGTGCTTCCTTGACTTTCCTCCCACCGCCTTTTAAATTAAACGCGAAAATTTTTTGGAGATGCAAATGCTTTCTCAATTCGGAATCGTGCTCCTGTTCTTCATCGTGTCGGCATTGTTTGTGGCTGGAGCGATGTTCGGCGCACGATTACTGAGACCCAGCCGCCCCAGTGCCGAAAAGCTCAGCACGTACGAATGCGGGGAAGAACCGATAGGCGATACCTGGGTCAAGTTCAATATCAGATTCTACATAGTCGCTCTGGTATTTCTGATCTTCGACGTGGAAGTGGTCTTTCTGTTCCCGTGGGCGCTCGTATACCAGAAGCTGGGGATGTTCGCTTTCATAGAAATGATGGTGTTTCTCGCGATTTTGGTCGCGGGCTATGTTTACGTGTGGGTGAAAGGCGACCTGGATTGGGACAAACCACGTCCGCGTTACATCGACTATGTTCGCAATAAACTGGCGGAGTCCCATCTCGCCGACACCGAGGTAAAGTAATGGGATTACTCGATAAACAATTTGAAGACGGAAATATAGTTATCACTTCGCTGGACAATCTCCTGAACTGGGCGAGACTCTCTTCGCTCTGGCAGATGCATTTCGGGCTGGCGTGCTGCGCAATCGAGATGATGGCGGCCTCGGCTTCCCATTTCGACATGATGCGCTTCGGCGTCATCCCGCGCGCTACTCCCCGTCAGTCAGATGTCATCATCGTTTCCGGTACGGTGACGATGAAGATGGCGACTCGTATTAAGAGGCTTTACGAGCAGATGGCGGAACCGCGTTACGTGATTTCGATGGGATCCTGCTCGAATTGCGGCGGCCCATACTGGGAACACGGCTACCACGTCCTCAAGGGTGTCGACCGGGTGATACCGGTTGATGTGTACGTGCCCGGGTGTCCGCCGAGACCAGAGGCCCTGCTGGAGGGACTGATGAAACTGCAGGAGAAGATCAGGCGCGAGAGCCGCGTGAAGAAGCACGCGGAACGGGCGCCTTCTCCGGCCAAGATTGAAGCTGCATAAGATTATGAACGCAAACGAAATTTACGAGAAGATCAAGACTCAGTTTCCTGACGGCATTGTCGAGTTCAAATCCGAAGGGGTCATAGATCCGTTTATCATCATTCGCCCGGACCTGATCAGGGAAGTGGCAAGATTCGCTTCCGCCGATCCCGATCTGAGTTTTGACTACTTGATGTCTCTGTCCGGCGTTGATTTCAACGACGGCAATATCGGCGTGGTTTATCACCTTTCCTCGATGGGCAAACGGCACAAAATCGTCCTGAAAGTGAAAGTCTCGAAAGACAAGCCTGAAGTGCCGTCGGTCGAGCCGGTATGGAAGACCGCCAACTGGCACGAGCGGGAGGCATTCGACCTTTTCGGGCTGGTTTTTCTGGATCATCCGGACCTCAGGCGGATTTTGCTCCCGGACGACTGGGACGGCTATCCGTTGAGAAAGGACTACAAGGTACAAGAATATTATCATGGAATGAAAGTACCGTACTGAATGGCAGCAGACGGTGCTTCTGAGCAAGAAATAGGAAGACCTTCGCGAGCTTCTGCGGAAGCGATGGAACATCCCCCCAAGCGAGCAGCAGAGAAGTCTATTGAGAACAGGCTTCTAACCTGTTGTATTGTATAAAAATTTGAAGAGGAATTAATGGCTGAGTTGCGCACCGAAGAAATGGTCCTCAACATGGGGCCGCAACACCCCTCTACTCATGGTGTGCTTCGGATCGAGCTGGTGGTCGACGGAGAAGTGGTTGTCGATGCCGTTCCACATATAGGGTATTTGCACAGATGTTTCGAGAAGCATGCAGAAGCTATGAACTACCAGCAGGTGGTTCCTTACTGCGACAGGATGGATTATCTGTCTTCGATGAGCAACGACCTCGCGTATGTCCTTGCAGTCGAGAAGCTTCTCAATATTAAAGTGCCGGAGCGGGTGGAATACATTCGCGTCATCATGACGGAACTTCAGAGGATTGCCAGCCACCTCGTGGCGATAGGGACCTACGGCATGGACATCGGCGCATTCACCCCATTTCTGTATTGCTTCCGCGATCGCGAAATGATCCTCGACCTGTTCGAGATGACTTGCGGCGCGCGCCTCCTTTACAACTATATGTGGCCCGGAGGCTTGTCGCACGATATTCCTCCCGGGTTCGTCGAAAAGACGAAGGCATTCATCAAGCATTTCCGTCCCACGATCAAGGAAGTGAACGACCTTCTCAGTTACAACGAGATTTTCGTAAAGAGAACCGCAAATGTGGGAGTACTGCCCGCCGATGTGGCGATCAACTACGGCGCGAGCGGACCTACGCTCCGCGGATCAGGCGTCAAGTGGGACCTGCGCAGGGACGACCCGTACTCAGTCTACCACAAATTCGACTGGGATGTCGTGGTGGGCACCGGTGAGATGGGGACACTGGGAGACTGCTGGGATCGCTACATGGTCAAAGTCTGGGAAATGGAGCAGAGCCTGAGGATAATAGAGCAGGCGATCGACACCATTCCGGAAGGCGACGTCCAGTCGGCGATTCCCAAGAGGGCGCGCCCCGCGGCCGGCGAAGTTTACGTTCGGAGCGAGACCGCACGCGGAGAGCTCGGCTACTACATCATCAGCGACGGTACTCAGAATCCTTTCAGGGTGAAAGCACGCGCACCGTCCTTCTCCAATCTCAGCCTCCTGCCCGAGATCTCGCGTGGCTACCTGATAGCCGACATGATAGCGATCATCGGGAGCGTGGACATAGTGCTCGGAGACGTGGACCGATGAGTTGGGACAAAACAGAATTATCAATCTAGGCTCGAAGACATAACATGCACAATTTCATAACATATTATCTCGGCACAGGCTTCCTGGGCTCGCTGATCTCAAGTCTGCTCCCTTTTGTCTGGGTGATGACGTATGCACTTGTCGCCATCTATCTTGAGCTGAAGATCTCCGCGCATATGCAGGACAGGCTCGGTCCCATGCGGACCGGAAAGTGGCACGGCTGGGCGCAGCCTCTTGCCGACGTGACCAAGCTGCTGCAAAAGGAAGACACAATCCCAACGGCGGCCGAGAAGGCTCTTTACATCCTGGCGCCTGTTCTCGTGTTCGTCGGATCCTATGCGGCATACGCGGCGATTCCTTTCAGCCCGGCATACATAGGCTCCAATATCAACCTCGGGATCTTCTACATCATTGCCGTGAGTGCGATCGTCGTGCTCGGCATTTTGATGGCGGGATGGGCGTCGAACAACAAGTGGTCTCTCCTCGGCGCGATGAGGACGGCTGCTCAGCTCGTCAGCTACGAAATACCGTCTTCGCTCGCAGTACTTGCGGTTATCATGGTCGTCGGCAGCTTCAATTTGAACGACGTCTGTGCCGCTCAGAGCGGATGGTTCTGGAACTGGTTTGTCTTCGGGAAGTTTCCGTTTCTCTTCATCACATTCATAATCTACTTCACGGCGTCGCTTGCCGAGACGAACCGCGCGCCGTTTGATATACCCGAGGCCGAATCGGAGCTGGTGGCGGGTTATCACACCGAGTACAGCGGAATGAGATTCGCAGTCTTTTTCCTTGCAGAATATGCGAACATGTTTGTCGTGGCGGCGGTGGCTTCGATCCTCTTCTTCGGCGGGTGGAACAGTCCGTTCGGTACCTTCCTGTCCGGCCCGATCTGGGGAGCTTTCTGGCTGCTCAGCAAGGGAATGGCTCTTGTTTTCGTTCAGATATGGCTGCGCTGGACGCTGCCCCGGTTTCGTGTCGACCAGCTCATGTATCTGAGCTGGAAAGTCCTGACGCCTTTTGCGCTCTTCAACATATTTGCCGTCGGTCTCTGGATGGTGCTTCGCGGTTAAACGGAGATAATTGAATGAATTCGGTATCGAGATACTTTAGAAATATATTCAAGGGAATCTGGACGATCCTCGTCGGGATGAAGGTCACGATAAGACACCTTTTCACTCCGGCCGTGACCATCCAGTACCCGGATCAACGGATGGCGATTCCCGAACGCGGTCGAAACAGGCTCTACGTCAATATGGACGATTGCATCGGCTGCAATCAATGCGGTATGGCCTGTCCTGTGGATTGCATCACTATAGAGACTGCAAAATCCCTTCCCACGGAGGACCTCGGACTGACATCGACAGGTCAGAAGAAACGCCTTTGGGTTACCAAGTTCGACATTGATTTTGGCAAATGCTGCTATTGCGGTTTGTGCGTACCGCCGTGTCCGACGGAATGCATATATATGACCGACGTTTATGAATTTTCTGAATACGACAGGAAGAACCTGGTTTACAATTTCATGACGCTGACGTCTGAAGAGGCCGAAGCGAAGGTTGCCCAGGCGAAGGAAGCCGAGCGCGAAGCTGCCGCCAAGAAGGCAGCGGCAGCAGCAGCGGCCGCGGCGCAGAAGGCTGCACAGGCAGCACAGGCTCCGGCTCAACCTGCCGCGCCGACACCTGCGGCTTCTCAACCTCAGGCTGCGGCCCCGGCCCATAAACCGGCAGCGCAACCCGTTCCTCCTAAACCTGAAAGTCAGGCAACTCCTGCACCTCAAGATCCAGCATCCAAGGATGATAAGGGCGTTAGCCAAAACGAAAACAAGACCAATCCAAAGGATCCTACGGACTGAAATGAACTGGTATGACTTAATCTTTTACGCGTTTGCCGCTGTGACGATCGTCAGTGCAGTCGGCGTCGTGTTCTCCAGAAGTATTCTTTACGCGGCTTTTTCGCTTCTGTTCACATTCTTCGGAGTGGCCGCCCTGTACGTCTTGCTTTCGGCAGACTTCATAGCGATAACCCAGATACTCCTCTATGTCGGCGGGATACTCGTGCTGATAATATTCGGCATCATGCTGACCTCGAAGGTAAACAACGTAGAAGTGAAACGAGGCATTTTCCATGTCGTCCCGGCCGTTCTCGTGGTTGGAGCTATAGCCGGCACCCTGATCGGGGTTATGACGACCACGCGGTGGCCTTCGGCAAACTACCAGCCGTACCAGGAAACCGCACGTCCAATCGGAGCGCTTTTGATGACTCAGTTCGTGCTCCCGTTCGAACTGGCATCCATCCTGCTGCTCGTAGCGCTGATCGGTGCGGTAATCATCGCCCGCAGGGAGAGGGGAGGGAGAGCCTGATATGACACTCCATGTAGGTTTGACTCAATTTCTAGTAGTAAGCGCCATCCTGTTTGCGCTCGGCGTTTACGCTGTGATTACCAGAAAGAATGCAATAATGGTCTTAATGGGGATCGAGCTGATCCTCAATTCCGCCAACATAAATTTTATCGCGTTCACCCGGTTCGGACTTATGAATCTGACGGGACAGGTCGTTGCAATCTTCGTGATCATCCTCGCTGCTGCCGAAGCTGCGATCCTTCTCGCAATCGTGCTCAATATTTATCAGCAGCTAAATACCGTCAACGTTGATGAAGTCGACAAACTAAAGAACTGAGTGTCTAAAGGATTCTGAGGAAATGATGTCTCCAATCGATAGCACTTTGATACACTTGGCAATAACGGTTTTGTTTCTGCCCCTCGCCGGGTTCGTATTGCTGATATTCTTCGGCAAGAAGATCCCGCGCCAGGATTTGCTGGAAACGGGAATCCTCTTCCTGGCATTGGCACTGTCTGTTTATATAATGGTGCAGAAAGTTTTCTTCATCGCCGAGCCCAGACTCGACCTTACGTTCAGGTGGCTCGACCTTGGAAGCCTGTTCGGCGGCAAGAGCTTCCCGATCGACCTCGGAATAGCCATAGACAATATCACGGCAATCATGCTCGTTGTCGTCACGCTGATAAGTGCACTGGTGCACCTGTTCTCTCTCGGCTACATGCACGACGACATAAGGTATTCCCGCTACTACGCGTATCTCGGGCTCTTCACATTCTCGATGCTGGGGATCGTGCTCTCGAACAACATACTGACGATTTATGTCTTTTGGGAGCTTGTAGGATTGAGCTCTTACCTTCTCATCGGTCACTGGTATGAGAAGAAATCCGCCAGCGATGCAGGCAAGAAGGCCTTTATCGTAAATCGCGTCGGCGACGTCGGCTTCTTCATAGGTATTCTGATTATCTACACCACCCTCCATACGTTCCTGCTCACCGGAATATTCAGCGGGATCGCGCACGGCCAGCTTACCGGCTCGCTCCTGACTATTGCGGGAGTCCTCATATTCTGCGGAGCGATTGGAAAATCCGCCCAATTCCCGCTGCACGTGTGGCTTCCGGATGCAATGGAAGGTCCTACTCCGGTCAGTGCTCTCATCCACGCCGCAACGATGGTGGCGGCGGGCGTCTACTTAGTCGCGCGCGTCTACCCGATGCTGACTGCAGGAGCCCTGACGATCATCGCTTACATCGGGGCGATCACTGCATTTATCAGTGCGACGATTGCAATTACGCAAAACGATATCAAGAAGGTCCTCGCCTATTCGACCATCAGCCAGCTCGGCTACATGGTGATGGGGCTCGGCGTCGGAGCGTTTTCCGCCGGGTTTTTCCACCTCGTGACCCATGCGGCATTCAAGGCCGGCTTGTTCCTCGGTTCCGGCTCGGTTATCTATGCCATGCACCACGAACAGGACATGAGGCAGATGGGCGGGCTTCGCCGCAAGATGCCGATCACCTACTGGGCTTTTGTAATATTCAGTCTTTCAATTTCAGGAATCCCGTTCACATCCGGCTTCCTGAGCAAGGATAATATTCTCGCCGGCTCGTTTGCGTACGGCATGCTGACGGGGAATATTCTTATACCTATCCTTGGCTATTCAGTCGTCTTCCTGACGGCTTTCTACATGTTCAGGCTGATCATCATGACTTTTCACGGCGAGCCGCGGGATCATCACAAATATGAGCATGCAAAGGAATCGCCGGCCGTCATGACAATACCGCTTATCGTACTTTCCGCTCTCTCACTTTTTGTCTTCTACAGCTTCAACCCGTTCAACCCCGACCAGGGATGGTTCCTGCATGCCGTCGTCCAGCCGGAGACGGTCGTGCCTGTCGCACAGCAGTACAGTTGGGAACAGGCGGTCGATCCACAGAGCACTGCGGGGACATCGGCGGTTTCTGCTCTTCCATCCGGCGTCAGTCCCCAGCCGACTTCGCCAATGTACGAGGAGGCTATGGAAGCTACGCACTATACCGGACTCGCAATTTCCCTGACGCTCGCGTTCCTCGGCGTGCTTGCTGCGTTCTTCATTTATGATTGGAAGAAGATCGACGCTGAGAAGCTTAAACAGAAGGTGAAACCGCTTCACACCTTCCTCTACAACAAGTGGTATTTCGACGAGCTTTACGGTGCAACGGCTGTGGCCGGGACGATTGCATTGAGCAAAGCGCTGGCATGGTTCGACGGAAACATCATCGACGGCATCGTGAACGGCGCGGCGACGCTTACCAGGTTATGGTCGACTCTGAGCGGGAATTTCGATCACTACGTGGTCGACGGCCTCGTGAACTTTTCTGCCTGGTTTACGGGATTGCTGGGTAGGGGAGCCCGGAAGATTCAGACCGGAAAGGTGCAGACATATATCGTCTTCGCTTTGCTGGGAGTCATAATAATATTCTTTGCATTCAAGTCGTTTTGAATATGCATAACTATAGATACTGTTGTCGATTGTCAATCGAGGAGCAGGGTTGAGTTTTGCTAATGGATGCGTTCCGGGTTCAAGCCGGAGCGATACGAAGGAACCCCGCGCCGAGAGTTTAAAAATGAGAATTATGAATTTAGAAATATCATTGGAGGAATAATGCAGTATCAATTCCTTGGAATTGGATATCTGACCTGGATTACATTTCTGCCGATCTTGGGAATGATAGTGGTTCTGCTCGTCCCGAGGGCCAACACGAACGCCATGAAGTGGATCGCACTCGGAGCGACGATTCTGCAACTTGTGTTTGCGGCTCTAATCTGGATAAACTTCAACCCGGCCCTGACTGGAATAAACGATATCAGCAAATTCCAGTTTGTCGAGAAGACGACCTGGATCAATCTCCAGGGTGTGGCCTGGTTCGGACATGTCGTAATCGATTACTTCCTGGGAATCGACGGACTCAGTCTTCCGATGATAATCCTGACGTCACTCATCTCGTTCGTCGGCGTCATTGCGTCCTGGAACATCAACAAGGCGCAGAAAGGTTACTTCGCGCTTTACCTCCTCCTCGACACCGGCATGATGGGCGTGTTCGTCGCGCTGGACATGTTCCTCTTCTACGTTTTCTGGGAAATCATGCTTCTCCCGATGTATTTCCTGATCGGCATCTGGGGAGGTCCCAGGAGGGAATATGCGGCTATCAAGTTCTTCCTTTACACGCTGCTCGGATCGGTTCTTATACTGCTCGTGATGCTGGCCCTTTATTTCAGCGTCAGTATCAAGGACCCGGTCACCGGACAGATGACCCACACCTTCAATATGCTCGCAATGATGAACCCGGCCAACTACGACCCGCATTCTCTGCTGGGCGGCATAGGAACGTACTGGAGGGACATCGCATTTATTGCGCTGTTCATAGGTTTTGCCATTAAAGTCCCGATATTTCCTTTTCATACCTGGCTTCCCGACGCGCACGTTGAGGCGCCTACCGCAATCAGCGTCATCCTGGCGGGCGTATTGTTGAAAATGGGTACTTACGGATTCCTGAGGATAAGCTTCCCGATATTCCCCGATGCGATGCTGAAATACGCCTTCCCGCTGGCGATACTAGGGTTTATAAACATAGTATACGGTGCACTTTGCGCCATGGCCCAGACGGATTTCAAGAAGCTGATAGCTTATTCCAGCATCAGCCATATGGGAGTGGTCCTCCTCGGTATCGCGGCGATGAACACGCAGGGCGTTTCCGGAGGTGTGCTCCAGATGTTCAACCACGGCGTCGTAACTGCGATGCTCTTCCTCGTCGTCGGCGTCATATACGACCGGGCGCACACCCGCGGCCTTAACGACTTCGGCGGCCTTGCCAACCAGATGCCGATCTATACCGGAATCATGACGGTGGCATTCTTTGCCGCTATAGGACTTCCGGGTCTGAGTGAGTTCGTCAGTGAAATGCTCTCTTATCTCGGCGCATTCCAGACGTTCCAGTGGGTCACTATCTTTGCCAGCATCGGCATAGTCCTGACGGCGGGCTACATGCTCTGGACTCTCCAGCGTGTGTTCCTCGGTCAGCTGCCTGATAAATGGAAGAATCTGCCCGACGTCAATGGAAGGGAACTGGTTGCATTTGTCCCCCTGATGATCGTAGTCATTCTGCTCGGCATCTTCCCGTCGATCCTGCTGCATCCGATGAATGCTTCGCTGAATCATCTGGTCGATCTCGTTCACAAGGTTGGTACCGGCTTGACCGCGGTAAAGTAAAAGATAAGGATGTATTTATAAGATGGCACAGACCATATACGAGAGTTTCGGCTACGTTCTGCCCGAGACCATGCTTTCGATCTTTTTCATTCTTACGCTGTTGACGGCCCTGGTTGGCAAGAGACGGAGCAAGTACCTGCCGGCATATATGGCGCTCATCGGAATGGTCGTCGCCGGAATTTTCGTTTTCAAGCAGATGGGCGTGGATGAGCTCGTCTTCAGTGGGATGTATGCAGTAGACCCGTTCAGCTGGTTCTTCAAGGTGATTTTCCTCGTGACCGGTATTCTGATAATCCTGTTTTCTCTTCAGAGCCGCGAGCTGGAAGCTGTTTCGACGAAATATCCCGAGTACTTCAGCCTTATCCTCGCGCTAACTATCGGCGCATTTTTCATGGCAGGATCGTCGAACCTGTTGATGATGTATCTTTCACTCGAACTGGTCAGCATCTCGTCTTACATACTTTCGGGTTTCACGAAGGAAAACGCCCGCGCCGACGAGGCTTCACTGAAGTACGTGATTTACGGCGCCTTTTCTTCGGGTTTGATGCTTTACGGCATCTCTCTTCTTTACGGCCTGACGGGCGAGACAAATCTCTACGCGATGAACCAGGCTCTCGCGGTCGGCGGAATTCAGAAAATCACGCTTCTTATCGCGATCGTCCTTATGCTTGTCGGGCTCGGCTACAAGATCAGTGCAGTTCCGTTCCATTTCTGGACCCCCGACGTTTACGAAGGCGCGCCTATTACAGTGACAGCATTTCTGTCAGTCACCTCGAAGGCGGCCGGCTTTGCGATGCTCATGAGGTTTTTCAAGATAGGGTTTGTCGACGTCGCTGCAGCACCAGCCATCGCCGGAATGTGGGCCGTGCTGAAGGGGTTCAACTGGACCGACATTATAGCGGTTCTGTCGGTTCTCACTATGACGATAGGCAACCTGGTGGCCCTCTGGCAGTCGAATATGAAAAGGCTGCTGGCCTACTCGAGCATTGCACATGCCGGGTACCTGCTGATGGGTTTCGTTACTTTGACAGACCAGGGAATGTCCGCGATACTTCTCTACTTCGTGGCCTACCTTCTCATGAATCTCGGCGCCTTCTATGTCGTCATGCTGGTGGCAAACAAGTATCATACTGAGAATATCGACGACTACCGGGGCCTCGGCTACCGCTCCCCATATGCCGCGTTTGCACTAACGGTCTTCCTGTTTTCACTGACGGGGATTCCGCCGACGTTCGGATTCATCGGCAAATTCTATTTATTTTCCGCGCTGATCAGCACGAACTACATATGGCTTGCGATCGTCGGCGTTCTCAACAGTGTCGTCTCGCTTTACTACTATGCCAAAGTCGTACGCAACATGTATCTGGTCGAGCCGGTTGAGAAGTCGAGAGTGGAATTCGATTTCGGGAGCAACCTTCTGATGACACTGCTTGTCGTTCCGAATATCGCCCTGATGCTTTACTTCACTCCGATCCTGAATTGGGCGCAGTATTCCGTGACGATGTTCGGTCTTCACTAGAATTCGAAATCTGTGGGAGTGAAAAGAATGTTCATTCACTCCCATTACATTCCTTCGCAATGATTTCCCCCAAAAATAAAAAGTCCCGCTGAGAAGCGGGACTTTTTCCGTATCAACCGAGTTCCGATGCAAGCTTCTGGTTGCGACGTATAGCTTTTACGCGCTTCATTCGCTTGCGAACTGAAGGCTTCGTGAAGTATGTTCGCTTCTTGAATTCTTTGAGAATCCCCGAACGCTCGTACTTCTTCTTGAAGCGCCTCAGAGCTCTGTCGATCGGCTCATTTTC
>JBJKPN010000020.1:0-1403 GCA_046706365.1 Candidatus Kryptoniota bacterium
CGCGTCCGACGGACGCCAATCCCCGCTTCTGCGATCGCGTGACATGGAATGAAGCTCAAGACACTACACTGTCCCTTTTCAATATCCAGCACCGGTCGTTGTTGGTGAACCCGATGTGCCGGTAGTATTCATTCGCAGCAGGAGCGGCAATTAGAATCAGCTTGCACTTATCTTTGAGATTTCTCTGCGTCTCGGCAATCAGCTTCTTCCCTATCCCGCGCCTCTGGTATTTGCGGTCGACTGCCAGATCGGAAAGATAACAGCAATAATGAAAATCCGTAAGGCTCCGTGCGACGCCCACAAGTCGTTCGGCATCCCACGCGGTAACCATCAGGTTACAGTTCACGAGCATTCCCTCGAGACACTCCGTATCCTCAATGGGTCTTCTTTCACCGAGCGTGGATCTTATCAGGACATCCCTGAATTGTTGGGCCGTTATCTTTTCATTCTTTTTGTACTGTATCATAGTTTCATTCCAATTGTCAAATCCAGTCGCTCGAGCGGCGCAGTGCCGCCCACGAGCTGCGAGGTCACTTTGTACAGGGAATGGTCCGCCACCGTCACCCTTCCTCACCGACAAATCTCTCCGCGTCTTCAAGCGCCTCCTTCCCTTCGTCGATGGAGAAATAGATTAGTCCTGCAACTCCGAGAACATCGACGAAAGTGAAACCGGTCAGCCGGTAAACTACCACGGATGCCAGGAGTACCAGCGACATGTAAACACAGACGAGCGAGCAATTCGCATCCGCAATTATCGGGGGAGAATTTAACGCGCGGCCGACGCGACGTTTTCCGTATACAAGCACCGTCATCACGACTATCGACGCCAGGGAAATTAAGAGTCCCGGAAGGGTCGCCTCGGGCCTGCGCCCCGTGACCAGTTCGAAGACGGCGGTTATGCCAATGCCGGCAGAGAATATGTAGAAAGACCAGCCTGTCACCTGCAGGGCGGCTCGTTCGAATTGCGAGCGGCGGCTTTCGGGATTCCGCCGCACCCGCAAAACCATCACGAGAATCCCGATACCTGAAGCGATTTCTATAAACGAGTCGATTCCGAACCCGAGAAGTGTCAACGTTCCTCCGCGTGATGCGAAATATATCGAGAAGAGTCCTTCCGCCAGATCATAAGTCACAGTGAAGAGCGCGAGCAGCAGTGCGTAGCGCCAGTACTTAAGCATATCAAATCCGCTTGTCATGATTGTTCTTGTTACCCACCGCTTTAAGGGTTAAGACCCGTCCCGGCCATTTAATACTGCCGGGACGGATTCCGTTTGGGAAATACGAAGCTCCTGCTGGTCTCGGGAGCTACTTGCCTGGCCTGGCCGAAGGTGCAGAGAGAATCGAGTACCTCGGTGCCGGCATGTTCGTTCCTTTGATGTATCTCCAGAGTATCTCGTTAAACT
>JBJKPN010000021.1:0-49933 GCA_046706365.1 Candidatus Kryptoniota bacterium
CTGATCATAATCCCCGACCACTATGTCTACAGGATGTTGTATTCTCAGGGCATTTCCATGGAGTCGCTCGGGATTCCTTCCATCGACGGGACGCCGGTGGAGAGAGATCACCGGAAGATATGGCAGATATTCGGCGACAACTTCCATTTATTTGCGGGGACTCCAACAGGCATATGGCTGGCTCATGAGTTTTCAGAAGTCTTCGGTATCGGGGAGAAACTAAACTCGAAGAACGCGCTGGACATCTATGACAGGATATCGGAGAAACTGAAATCGCAGGAATTCCGGCCGCGAGCACTATTCGAGAAATTCGGCATCGAAGTCCTGACGACGACGGACGGTCCCGGCGATACTCTCGAATACCATAAGAAACTTCAGGCTGCCGGCCTGAGGGGAAAGGTAATACCGTGTTTCCGTCCCGACTCGGTTGTAAACATAACCTCGAAAGGATGGAAAAAGAGCGTCGAGGATATGAGCAGGCTGTCGGGAATCGAAGTGACGTCGTACGGCGGTTATATCAAGGCGTTCGAGAACAGGAGAGAGTTCTTCAAGTTGATGGGTGCGGTCTCCACCGATCAGGGTGTGGAAAGCCCGTTTGCGCACAGGCTCGGAGCGACCGAGGCAGATGCCATCTTCACCAGGGCGCTCGACGGGAAAGCTACCGATGAGGATTCGCGGCGGTTTACTGCTCACATGCTCATGGAGATGGCACGGATGAGCGTTGAAGACGGCCTTGTCATGCAGATCCATGCCGGTGCGATGAGGAATCACAACAGGAAGGTATTCGACAGGTTCGGTCTCGACAAAGGGGGGGATATACCGGTACAGACCGAGTATACAAGGAACATGCACGAATTGCTGAACGAGTTCGGAAACAATCCAAAATTTACGGTCGTGGTATTCACGCTCGACGAGTCGACTTACTCGCGTGAGCTCGCTCCGCTTGCCGGTCACTATCCCGCGATGAAGCTGGGAGCGCCATGGTGGTTCAACGACAGCATCCAGGGCATGACTCGATTCCGCCAGAGTGCGACCGAAACTGCCGGCATCTACAACACAGTCGGCTTTACGGATGACACGCGCGCTTTCCTGTCCATTCCTGCCCGTCATGACCTGGCGCGAAGGATGGATGCGAATTTCCTCGCCGGGCAGGTCACAAGGGATATAATCGGCATGGAAGAGGCAAAGATATTGGCAAGAGCGCTTGCCTACGATCTCGCGAAGAAGACCTATAAGCTGTGAATGTTCCGGGGCCGGACCTCAAGAAGTGAAATTGACGGGTCTGGATAATATATTTGAATAAGTTAGAGGACAAGGTAAGGCTGTTTGAAAGGAGAATGTAATTGAACCGCAAGCCGCATGTGACACTAAGCGATATAGCAAAGCGATTGAATGTTTCCAAAGTTACCGTTTCGAAGGCGCTTCGGGGACATCCGGATATTTCACGGGAGACCACCAAGCTCGTAAAGAAAGTGGCAGAGGAGCTCGGGTATACACCCAATTTCGCGGCGAGAAATCTTTCCTCCAGAAAATCACATACTATCGGGGTGGTCGTGCCGAAGATTGCCCATTTCTTTTTCAGCGCCGTAATTGAATCGATCTACGACACGGCATTCTACAACAACTACGACATTGCACTCACCGTGTCCCAGGAAAATGCCGACAGGGAAAGGAAGCATATCGAGACCCTGCTCGCGATGGGTGTTGACGGGCTTATCGTCTCAATCTCTCAGCAGACAAAGGACAAAACGATATTCGAGAAGGTGCTCGATCGGAACGTCCCTCTTGTCTTCATGGACAGGGTAATGGAGATGAAGGGAACGAGCCAGGTTACCGTGGACGACAGGGCGGGAGCGTTCAAGGCGACCGAGCAGGCAATACTGAACGGCTACAGGAAGATAGCTCACCTTGGCGGGTACAAAGAAATAAACATAGGCAAGAATAGGTTTGCAGGCTTTGCCGATGCCATGAAACAGTACGGTATCCCGGTCAATCCCGACTGGGTGATCTACGGCGGTTTCGGCGAGAGTTACGGCTACAGCGGTTTCATGAAACTGTATGAGAGCGGCAACATGCCGGAGTTTATATTTGCCGTCACCTATCCCGTCGCGCTCGGAGTCTACACTGCTGCGGCAGAGGTCGGGATGAAGATTCCGGACGATATCGACATAATCTGTTTCGGCAGCAGCAACATCAGCAAATTCATCAAGCCGGAAATCTCATTCGTTAATCAACCGACCGATCTTCTGGGCAAGACCGCATTTGAGCTGGTCCTGGGATTCGCGGCCCAGTACGACGAATACGAACCTAAACGGATTCAAATCCCCACGGAACTGGTCCTCCGGGAAACTTGTGTGAAAGCCAAAGGGGCAAATACATCGGTAGGAGCAAAATGAGATTATTGAACATCGGGAGCACAGAAGAGGCGAACCGGCACAGGTAGCGGAGAGTGCAAAATTTTTTTAGTTGTTCAGTAACCGATAAAGTAACGTTAAGGCTTGACTCAGATAAGGACAACAACGTTGAGACACAAAATCTTGAAAATACATCCCAAAGATAACGTCGCAGTCGCAGTCGACAGCATCGACAAAGGCGAAAGACTCTTGATCGGGAGGGAAGAAATAACCTCGATAGATAAAATAATGCCGGGTCACAAGTGTGCGCTGAAGAAAATCAATTCGGGCGAACACATCGTCAAATACGGTCATGTGATCGGTCGTGCGACCATTGACATAAGACCCGGAGAGTGGGTCCATTCACACAACGTGGAGACTAACCTCACCGGCACAGATGAATACCGTTTCACGCCTGCTCCATCCGAAAGACCAGCCGCAGGCGGCGCGACGCCGACCTTTCTTGGGTACAGGAGAGGGAACGGACGGGTGGGCATCCGAAACGAAATATGGATCATCAACACCGTAGGCTGTGTCAACTCTTCCGCGAACAGGATTGCAGAATTATCCAATGCGCTGTTTCACGGCCCGAATCTGGATGGAGTGCATTCCTTCTCACACCAGTTCGGCTGCAGCCAGCTCGGGGACGACTTGAGAAACACGAGAAGAATACTTGCGGGTCTGATGCGAAATCCGAATGCCGGAGGCGTCCTTGTGCTGGGACTCGGTTGTGAGAATAACCGGCTCGCATCTCTTCTCGAAGAGGCAGGCGACCTGGATCCGGCCAGGGTGAGAAGCTTCAATTCCCAGTCTGTTGCCGATGAAATCAACGAGGGCGTGGGGAAGATCCGTGAGCTTGTCGAGGTACTCGGGAAAGACCGGAGGGAGGAAGTGCCGGTTTCGGAACTGACCCTCGGGGTCAAGTGCGGCGGCTCTGACGGGTTCTCGGGCATCACCGCGAATCCGCTCGTCGGCAGGATAACCGATCTTGTCACATCTTATGGGGGAAGGATCGTACTCAGCGAAGTGCCAGAAATGTTCGGGGCCGAGCGGGCGCTAATGGAGCGCGCAGCCGATGAGAGCATATTCGAACAAATTGTCTGGATGATCAACCGGTTCAAAAAGTATTTCCTCGAGCACGATCAGCCGGTTTACGAGAACCCATCCCCCGGAAACAAAGAGGGAGGCCTGACTACGCTGGAAGAAAAATCTCTCGGCGCCATCCAGAAGGGTGGCCGGGCGACTGTAACCGGAGTGTTGAACTACGGTGACCAGGTCGGCGAAAGAGGACTTGCGCTTCTCGAATCGCCTGGGAACGACGGCGTATCTTCCACTGCGATGACTGCTGCGGGGGCAACACTTCTCCTTTTCACAACAGGGAGAGGCACCCCGCTTGGGTCTCCCGTGCCTACAATAAAAGTATCCACGAACACGGATATATTTCGACGCAAGCCCAACTGGATCGACTTCAACGCAGGGGAGATCCTCGACGGCACGAAAGACCCCGAACGAATGACGGAAGAGTTCTTCAAATACATTCTGGACGTCGCTTCGGGCAGGGCAAAAACGAGAAATGAAGTTTATAACTACAGAGAGATTGCCATCTGGAAAGAAGGCGTCACTCTGTAGCTGCAACCTTACACCTCAACTCCAACCAACAATCACAAGAGAAGAATTAATGCAACTCAACAAAGAATACATCCAATCGAATAATTTGAAATCAGGAACCGAGCCCGTGAATTTGTCTGAGAATATGCCGGAACGGGTAATCCAGTTCGGCGAAGGGAACTTCCTCAGAGCCTTTGTCGACTGGCATTTTAATGAATTGAACAAGCAGGGCCTGTTTGCCGGCAAAGTCCTGGTCGTCCAGCCGCTGAAAAACGGCACTGTGGATCTGTTGAACGAACAGGATGGTCTTTACACACTCCTTCTGCGCGGAATCAGCAACGGCAGGAAGATCGAGAGGACTGAAATCATAACTTCGGTCAACAGGGGAATAAACCCGTATGCCGACTGGAAGGCATTCCTGGGAAATGCTCACAATCCCGATTTGCGATTCATGGTCTCAAATACGACAGAAGCCGGGATCGCATATTCACCGACTCCTTTTCCGGCAGACGACTGTCCTGATTCCTTTCCCGCAAAGGTCACGGCATTCCTCTTTGAGCGGTACAAAAAATTTTCCGGAAGCAGAGAAAGCGGGATGGTGATTATTCCCTGCGAACTAATTGAGGACAACGGCACAGTTCTGAAAGAGTGCGTAGTGCGTCACGCCGTGGACTGGGAGCTGGGTAGTGACTTCATGAAATGGCTTGACGAGAGCAACACTTTCTGCAATACCCTGGTCGACAGAATAGTGCCGGGATATCCGAAAGACGAAATCGAAACACTGACGAAGAAAATCGGCTACGAGGACAAGCTCCTCGTGTCCGGAGAGATATTCCATCTCTGGGTGATTCAGGCCGACGCCGGAGTCAGGGAAGAACTGCCGTTTGACAGGGCCGGGTTGAACGTCGTCTGGACCGACGACATCAGGCCATATCGAATGCTGAAAGTTCGAATCCTGAACGGAGCCCATACAATGATGGCGATCCCGTCGTTTTTGTCGGGCATCGATACTGTGAAAGAGACTATCGAAGATCCTTTGCTGAAAAGCTTCGTGAGGCAGGGGCTGTTCAAAGAGATACTCCCTACTCTGGAAGTGCCTGAAGAAGTGAAAGAAGAGTTCGCCGCCAGCGTCCTGGAGAGATTTCAGAACCCGTTCATCAGACATTACCTGTCGAGTCTTACGCTCAACTCAGTTTCAAAATTCAGGGTGCGGGTTCTTCCTTCGATCCTCCGATACTACGAAATTAACGGCTACCTTCCGGAAGTGCTCACTTTTTCACTCGCCTGCCTGATCGCATATTATACAGGGAACTGCTACGGCAGAGACAACGGCATGAAGTTCAGGGAATACAAACTGAGTGATTCTCCGGAAGTCGTCGGCTTCTTTGAGATTCTCAGCCGGCATGAGGATATCGCGAAAACCGTTCGGGAAGTTCTAAGCAACGACTCGCTCTGGGGTATGAACCTGACGTCGGTCCCCGGGTTGACGGAGAAGGTCATGTCCCATCTTACCAACATATCAAAAGAGGGCCCGAGACTACCAATTCAATCTCTATTAAGCTACATTAGTACCGAAAAAGTGAAAGTAGAAAAGAATCATGAGTAAGGAAGACACATTAAAGTCTCTAATTGAAGTCGGAGCGGTGGCCGTGATCAGGTTGTCGGATCCGAAGAAACTCATAAAGGTCGCGGAAGCAATTTACAGCGGAGGGGTTTCGGGAATCGAGATAACGATGACTGTCCCCAATGCAATCGGCGTCATCGCCGATGCCGGCAAGGAAATCGGCAGCTACATGAATGTCGGCGTCGGATCGGTCCTCAATTCCGAGACCGCACAAAAAGCAATCGATGCAGGCGCGAAGTACGTCGTCAGCCCGATTTTCAAGAAGGAAATCATAGATACTGCGCACAGGAATGGCGTGCCGGCCATGCCCGGCGCGTTCACACCCACTGAGATTCAAACCGCGTACGAATGCGGGGCAGACATCGTAAAAGTATTTCCGGCAGACGTCGTCGGTATGGCGTTCTTCAAGGGAGTGCTCGCCCCGATGCCTCATTTGAAACTGATGCCCACGGGAGGAGTCACGCTTACAAACGCCGGCGACTGGCTGAAGGCGGGTGCTTGTGCGGTAGGAGTAGGCAGCGCGCTTCTCGACAAGAAGGCAATTGCCGCGGGCAACTACCAGGTCCTCACGGACAATGCGAAGATTTTAATGGAAAGCATCGCAAGGGCAAGGCAGGACTTGAAGGCTTCGTAGAAATTATCAAATCATCTCTCAGAGGACATTCATAATGGCTGAAAAAGTTGTAACGATGGGTGAGATAATGCTCCGCCTGTCCACTCCCGGGTATTCGCGGTTTGTTCAGTCGCAGGAGTTCGACGTCAACTATGGCGGCGGCGAAGCAAACGTCGCCGTTTCACTTTCGAACTTCGGACTGGAAAGCTACTTCGTGACGAAACTTCCCAAACACGAAATCGGCCAGTCGGCGGTGAACAGCCTGCGCCGGTTCGGTGTCAATACGGATTACATCGTCCGCGGTGGAGACAGGGTCGGGATTTATTTCCTGGAAACGGGAGCGAGTCAGAGGGCGTCCAAGGTCATATATGACAGAGCTCATTCTGCCGTCACCGAACTTGGCAGGGACGATCTCGATTGGGATAAGGTCTTCGGCGGAACGAAGTGGTTTCACTGGACGGGGATCACGCCCGCTCTCGGACCCAAAACGCGGGAAGCCCTGAAAGCTGCCTGTGCGTCGGCAAAGAAGAACGGAGTTACAATCAGCGCCGATTTGAATTACCGCGCGAAACTCTGGACCACGAAGGAAGCACAATCCGTCATGATCCCGCTGATGGAATACGTGGATGTATGTATTGCGAACGAAGAAGATGCAGAAAAGAGCCTCGGATTCAAGGCCGGCTCCACAAACGTCGAAGGCGCCGAACTCGACGAGGAAGGATATTTTGAGCTCGCAGGTAAGCTCAAAGAGAAATTCAACTTCAAGCAGGTGGCGATCACTCTTAGGGAGAGTTATTCCGCATCGCGAAACGGCTGGAGCGCCCTTCTTCACGACGACAAGGAGTGCAGACAGCCTTATCGCTCGAGGAGATACGACGTCCAGATAGTCGACAGAGTCGGCGGCGGAGATTCATTCTCGGCGGGACTTATCTACGGATTACTGACGAAAACCGACTCGAGGGAGGCGCTGGAGTTTGCGGTTGCGGCCTCCTGTCTCAAGCAGACGATACCGGGAGACTTCAATTTTGTCGGTATCGACGAAGTTGAAAAGCTGGCGAAAGGGAGTGGCTCAGGCAGAGTGGAGAGATAACCTGCCGCCCTTTGGTTGATGGAATAGCACCTCGTGATTCTCTTACGGCTTTGGCCCGGGAGGGGATGACTATTGGCGCCTGATCCCACGAAAGACAAGAAGCATGTTTCAAATACTGAGGAGCCGTGATTGGAAATGAAGACGATTGGCTACGACATAGGGAGTTCCTCAGTCAAGGCTGCTCTCTACGACGCGGAAACAGGGAAAGCGATTGCGTCCGCGTCATATCCAAAGACCGAAATGAAAATCGATTCGCCGAAGCCAGGGTGGGCGGAACAAGACCCGGAAGCATGGTGGGAGGGAGTGGAGATCGTGACCGGCGAGATCCTCGCCGCCGCACCTCAGGCTGCTTCCGACATTAAGGCGATAGGCATAACCTATCAGATGCACGGGCTGGTGATTGTCGACAAGGCTCTGAATGTGCTTCGGCCCTCGATAATCTGGTGTGACAGCCGGGCCGTCGATATCGGCAGCAAGGCCTTCTCGGTGGCGGGTGAGCAGAAGTGCCTCGAAACTCTGCTGAATTCACCCGGCAACTTCACAGCTTCAAAGCTGAGGTGGGTGATCGAGAATGAGCCGTCTGTGTTCGCAAGAGTGCACAAGTTCATGCTGCCGGGCGATTACATCGCGATGAAGCTGACGGGGGATGTGACTACTACAGCGCAGGGACTCTCGGAAGGAATCCTATGGGATTTCATCTCCGACGAGCCCGCATATTTCCTGATGCAACACCTCGGGATAGACAAGGGGCTGCTTCCCAGACTGGTGCCGGGCTTCGGTGAACAGGGATTTCTCTCGAAGAGTGCCGCCGAAAAGCTCGGTTTGGATGCGGGGATTCCGGTAACGTACAGGGCCGGCGATCAGCCGAACAACGCGTTTTCTCTGAATGTCCTTCAGCCGGGTGAAGTGGCCGCGACGGCGGGGACATCGGGCGTCGTCTACGGTGTAAGTGAACAAATGAAGTACGACCGGGACGGACGAGTGAACACTTTTGCGCATGTCAACCATGACAAGATCTCGAAGAGACTGGGCATACTTCTCTGCATAAACGGCACCGGCATTTCGAACAGCTGGATGAGAAGAACGCTCTTCGATTCGTCGGTTCCGTACGAAGAGATGAACAGGCTCGCGGGAGAAGTCGCGATAGGTTCGCAGGGTCTCAATTTTCTTCCTTTCGGCAACGGTGCGGAGAGAATGTTGTCGAACAGGGAACCTGGAGCCTCTTTCGCAAATTTGAATTTCAATATTCACACGAGAAAGCACCTTATCCGTTCGGTGCTGGAAGGTGTCGCGTTCTCTTTCTACTACGGGATCACTATTCTGAAGGAGCTTGGCGTCGATGCAAAGGTAATCCGTGCCGGCATGACCAACATGTTCCTGAGCGGCATTTTCAGAAATGCGGTTTCGACGTTGAGCGACTCGGTGATACAGCTTTACAACACTGACGGTGCATTGGGTGCCGCAAGAGCCGCGGCCTATGGCGCCGGTTTCTACACTTCCTTTGAAGATGCATTTAAGGGGCTCGAGTGTCTTCTGACGGTCGAGCCGGACGAGGCCAACCGGGAGAAGTACGGCAGCGCATATGACCATTGGTCTGATCAATTGAAGATTCAAATGTGAAAGAATTGCGGACGATGAGCATCAGATACATCGTCGTTCTTAATTAGTGTTTCACCGACATCAGACCCATTTCTTCTAAATGTGCCGACCTGTCGCCCGAAAGGGCATATCAGCCGAGCTCTTCTGCATGCTTCCTTACCTGGCATGTCTTGCAGTGTCATGCAGTCGGTTACCTGATTTCCAACGTCTCAAACTCTCCCCAACGAGATTCAAGTAGGCATCCTCCGCAAGGGAAATAGTCTCAGTGCCGCTGTGGGTTTCGTGGACTTGTAACCCAGGTTGAGTTGGCGGATGAAAGTCGGTCGGGACGTAATTCATCGAGGAGTCCGCACCTATCTCCCAGAAACCCGTGAAATTTTCCACACAGGGCGTCATCCAGTGCAAAAAATCCCTTGACATTTAAGGAATGCGGAGGTAAACTAAGTGGTATTTAAGTTATCGGTTAAGTTATCGTTCAAGTGAACGATTAACCTGAGTCCGTGGCCGATACCCTCGTCGAATGAAAAATGTGAGAACAGCCGGCGCTCATGGTTCCCACCAATCCGGAGCGCATACAGACCCTCTCAGAGTTTGAGTCACCGGGTCGGGTCGGGCTTTGGTGGAAGAATGAAACTTGTCTCCGGCATTCCGCCGACGGATTTGTTTCGAATGACGACTTGAGAAAGTAGGAGAAAGAGTATCTGAATTGACACTACGACCTACGATTCGATGCGCTCACGCCTCCGGAAGAGAGATCCATCAGCCTATACCGCTATCCTCCGGTTTCCTTTTCACATCCTACCTAGCGTCTGCCGAAGTTAGTGTCCCGACGGTGGACTTCTTCTCCGAAATCCTGACCGCGCCCGACACCTCCACGCCTACTGTCCAATGGCATGACTATGTGATAGACTCATTCCAGAGCGCGGGCGCAGGAGAAGATCTCTCTGACTGCAATTTAGTTTTTGAGTTTGCCGGAGGACGGAAAATTAGGAGCAAAGTTAATTCACGAATTTCGACGATAACACGGTGATGAGTTTATCCATTGCATCTTTTTGAAGGAATGCGGTCCCGTCATTTAAAGGATATTGTCCTTTCGTCGGAATGGCTCCGAACATCGGCGAGAGGATCCGGGTTCTACCTCCTACTCCTCCTGTTCTGTTGCGGGGCCGCATATCCTTCCAATACACATTATATAGTTGTCGCCAGGGACGGCAGCGGGGATTTCACAACTATTACCGCCGCCATCAATTCTCTCCCCATGTTCAACTATCAGCGTGTCGTAATATTCGTGAAGAACGGTATTTACAAAGAGAAGATAAAGATTTCGCAGGACTACGTTATACTGAAAGGTCAGAGCAGGGACAGCACAATCATCGAATACAACCAGCTCAGATCGGACTGGACGGATCTCAAGGACGCGACCGGACCCGCGGTCGTGAACATTGACGGTGACGACGTTATCCTCGAAAATCTCACCATTCGCAACACGCAGCCGGAAGTCGGCCCCCACGCCTTTGCCATTTACGGAACCGGGACCAGGACGATACTTCTCAACTGCAGCGTCGGGAGCAAAGGAAGCGACACGGTCTCCATGTGGGATTACAAGACCGGCATGTACTATTACGCAAATTGCAGCTTTGTCGGGTCGGTCGATTTCGTCTGTCCTCGCGGATGGTGCTACGCGACCGATTGCAGATTTTACGAGCTGAAGAAAGTTCCGTCAGTCTGGCATGCGGGTGGATACAACATAAATCAGAAGTTTGTCATCGTGAATTCTTCATTCGACGGTGTAAAAGGTTTCGAACTGGGGCGTCACCATTATGAGGCGCAGTTCTATTTCCTGCGCTGTACTTTTTCGAACCACATGGCTAACCGGCCGATTTACAGGGTGACCTACAAAGACTCCACAAAGGATCGGCCGTTCAACTGGGGCGAGCGGGATTACTTCTATGACTGTCACCGGGAAGGTGGCGACTACACGTGGTTTGCGGACAATCTGAAGACAGCGGCCGGAGCCCCCGTTCCGTCCGAGATAACTCCCTCGTGGACTTTCGAGAATAAATGGAATCCCGTAAGTACGAAAGGGCCGGTAATTGTCAAACATGATATCCGCGGGACTTATGTCCTCTTTTTCTTCCGGGAACCCATCACCGTTATCGGTGAACCGGTTCTGATATCGAAGGACGGTACAACCTTCACATATGATTCCGGCGCCGGCTCGGACACTCTGCGGTTTGACACGGACAAACGGTTGACCGGCAGCGACCTGATCGGTTTGTCGCTGGCCTCGGGCGGAAAACTGCTCGGGACCACAGCTTCCGTCACTCCCCGCAATGTAGACTTTACAACCGGACTTCAGGAATGAGTACAGGGCAAAATATCGAGCATGGTCGGAGTCCGCTCTGTCGGCACAGAAAAGCCCGGGAGATACACCCTTACGCTGCAACAGATGAATCTGAGCTAAATCGAATTACGAAATCAAAGTTGAATCGAGATAGAGAGAACAATTACAAAACCAAACTACGTGTTACGTAAGGAGGAATCATGAACAAGGCTCTACCAAAATTGCGCATGGTCCTGTTTGTTGCAGTTTTTCTGGCTGCCGGCAGCGGAACTCTTCTGGCCCAGTCAGTGGGTGACTATGGATCCGTCACAAGCGGCAACTGGAGCTCACTTTCGACCTGGATGCAATGGAACGGCACAAACTGGAGCACCACGCCCACTTCGGTGCCGGGCGGAAACGTTAATGTCTACATCAACGGCGGCGACACCGTCACCGTCGACGTCGCCGATTCAGTGAGCGACACACTCACGGTTGACGGATACCTGAAGGATGTTGCAGGCCTGACTACGACCGGAGCGACTGTTGCGTTCGACAACGGAAGCACCTACGAACTTGCTCACGATGGTGGTTCGAGCGTGCCTGGAATTCCGACTGCAACGTGGAATGCCGGGTCTACATGCCTGCTCACAGGGAACAACGGCACGATCTCATCGACCACGGGATACAATGCCAGTCAGGACTTCTACAACCTGACGTTGGATGCGGCGATGAAGTCGAATAAAGACCTTGGTATGTTCAACAATACGATTTACGGAACTGTGACCATCAACAACAGCGGGAGCTCGAGAATATACCTCACGAGCCCGTCTGCCGGTTCGCCGAACACGATTACACTGAAGGGGAACCTGGAATTGACGGCAGGTCAGTTCAGTACGAACGGGTCCGGAAGTTCGGCGGATATCACGATAAACAGCTACGGCAACATCGTTGCGACGGGAGGCAACTTCAGTATATCGAGAGGCTCAGGTCCGGTGGTTGTATGGAACTCGTACGGAGACTCGCTATCGCTATCGAATGCGACGACACAGGTATCTGGTTCGAATGATGTATTTGTATTTGCGAAACAGGGGAAACAGTACATAAGCCTTGACAACGTGACGTATGGCGGTGGAAGCACGCCGATGGAGGTCGATACGGGAGCGACGCTGGTAATGGGTACGAACGCACTGGGTGGTGACGGGAGCTTCGCAGTCGACTCGGGAGCGACGCTCGAGTGCGGAGACACGACCGGAATAAACGGAAATATTTCAACCACTGGAACCGTATCACTGAGCGCAGGCGGCATCTACGTTTTCAACGGTACCGTCGCACAGTCGACCGGATCGATGCTTCCGTCGATGGTGGGCGGTCTCACTATCGACAATCCATCAGGCGTTGGGTTGAGCGCGCCGGTGAACATCACAGGTACGCTTGCTCTAAAGAGCGGCAAGCTAATGCTCGGCGCGAACTACGTAGTGGCCTCCATGGTTTCCGGCGGAAGCAGCACCAGCTACGTGTCGACCGACGGCTCAATGAGTTATCTCAAGATTCCGAACGTCAGCAAAACACAGGTATCTTTCCCCGTCGGCACCGCGACTGAAGGTTATTCTCCCGTCTGGATAGCGAACTCCGGGACAGCGGATTCCTTCTCCGTAGCCGCCTCCCGCGACACGCTCGCAGCCTCAGGTGTGGGGAGGGTGGACGTTGCCTGGAACGTCAAGGAAGGTCCGACCGGCGGTGCAAATTGCTCGCTCACATTCGGCTGGACGGCGGCGGCCGAAAATTCCATTTTTGCTGCGAACAGAGCCGTCGATGCGATGATTTATTTGCTCACCGATACGGCGAACTTGCAGGTAGGATCCGGAAACTACAGCGGTCAGTTTTCGAACCAGCCGTACAGCGTGTCCCGAGAAGGAATTTCCACTTTCGGCACTTTTGCCGTCGGGAATTTCACGCTGACCGCAGTCAACGAGGCGAAGGTTGTCCCTTCGGTTTTCCAGCTTGAACAGAATTATCCCAATCCGTTCAACCCGACCACGCAAATTGAGTTCAGTGTTGCGAAGAGTGGAATGGCTTCGCTGGAAGTCTACAACATCCTCGGACAGCACATTGTGACACTTTTCTCAGGGACTGCGGAGCCAGGCAGAAAATACGATGTTCAGTTCGACGGAAGCTCGCTCGCATCCGGAGTTTACTTCAGCGTTCTGGAAAGCAACAGCGGACGTCAAATCAGAAAGATGGTACTGATGAAGTAATCGAGATGCAAATCTGAAGTTTGCCGAGGAATCCCGCCGGATCGTTTTCCTAAAAATGATCGGCGGAACAACTCGGACGACTTTCAGGAATATTTACGATTTGCTCTCAGCGACAATCAAACAGAGGAGACAACACGATGAACAGAAAAAGGAGGACCGAAGTTTTGCCGGGAAAGGCAGAGTTTGAGCGAAATGCTGTAAGAAGGATTTTGATGCAGTTTGCTTTTTTGTTCCTGGCGGGATTTTTTGCTGCTGCCACTTCAGCATCGGCCCAGACGGTGTATTACAGCAACGGGACGGGCGGTGGCGGTTGGATGACCCTGAGCACGTGGAAAGGGAGCCCCACTACACCTCCGGACAGTCTTGATGACGTGGTTATATCGGCCGGCGATTCGGTTTACACAAACCCGACGGCATCAGTCGGATGCCACAATATCGAAATTCAATCAGGTGCAATTCTCACGGTGCTCGGATCAACGGCCGGCGGTGGCATGACCGTGAAGGGTACATTCACTATCGACAAGAATGCCTGGTTCTACAATGCATACAGTTCACTCACTGGCTGGCCGGATAATGCAGCCTCGTATAGCATCGATCCTGCCAGCAACTATGTGCTTACACCCGCGAGCAGTTCTACTTTCGGGGCTAATACCGCTGACTCCACTTTCGGAAATGTCATAGTCGAGAGGACTAGCGGCACGAGTGCTGGCGCCAATCTTACGATTCAAGGAAACCTCATCATAGAGAGCGGCTCGACGGGTCCGGTCTTCCGAGGTATCGCGGTTGCGACGGCGCCTACACCCAGCGAGACTTTTGTCCACCATGTCATGGGCAATGTCGATGTCATAAGCGGCACATTCGCAGCCGCCGACGGTGACCTTGCCGGAATGATATGCATTTGGAACATCGACGGAAACGTCACAATCGGAGACTCTTCTACGGCCGACAAGCAGGCGAGATTTGGTCCGTTTTCGTCCTCGAATGCCGATTCGAAGGTGGGCGTCTTCAACATCGGCGGCAATCTTTCTCTCGTGAACGGCGGCAGACTCCAATGTGGAACCAGTTCCGGCGACAATGCCACGACTGAGACGGGCGTGATTAATCTCAAAGGCAACTTCTACATGGACAGTAAGGCTTATACCGCCTCGAATTCGTTTGGACAATTCGCGATAAACTTTGTCGGAAATAAGACTCAAACTGTATCGCTCGGTTCACCTCTGGGATTCTCTCCGAATTCGGGAGGAGCTTTTCCCACGTTCTGTGATACGGTTGCAGCCGGGGCAAAGGTCGTTTTCGATGGCGGCGTAAACTGGGGCGCCGTGAGCGGTTCCCCCTATGAGCCGGCAAACGGCTGGGGAAGCTGGGTCGTTAACGGTACCCTGATGCTGAGTCCGACCGACACCATAACCGGCAATCAAACCTTCGCGGTCAACAAGGGAGGAACGCTCGGTGTCGGAAGCGTCGACGGAATAACGACGACGGCCACACAGGGAAACATCCAGGTCGCGGCAACGAGAACTTATTCGACTGAAGGGAACTACACATATGACGGTACGGCTGCACAGGCGGTCGGCAACGGACTTCCTGCCACTGTAAACAATCTGAGCATCATGAATCCTGCCGGTGTCACACTCGCCGGGAATACCACGGTGGCTGGTGACCTCACACTCTCCGGAGGAGGCAAGCTCATGCTCGGATCACAGACACTGACCGTAAGCAACCCGGCTGCAAACGCAGTTGCAGGCGACAGCGCTTCCTACGTGGTCGGCAGCCTGACCCGTGCCCTCGGGACGGCGACCGGTGCCTACCAATTCCCGATCGGAACCTCGACCGATTACCGCGGAGCCACGCTTAACTACACGACGGCCCCGTCCGCAGCATCCAATCTTACTGCATCCTTCACTGCAGCCGACCCGACGAACAACGGTTTCCCGGCAGGGATTTCGGGATACTGGAACGGAGGCTATTGGACGGTTGCGTCTAGCGGAACCCCCGGCGGAGTATACAATCTGTCCGTGTACGCAAAGGGTGTCCCGAGCATCGACACCGGTTCCGTTAGCCTGATGAACAAGGCGGCCCTTACCGACGCGTGGAAAGCTTCGGGACAATCCGGATCGGTCAGCGGCAACTATGTTACCGAGAACGGGGTATCGGCACTAGGCATCTTCGGGGTCGGTTACGGAACGGCCACAGGAGTCATACAACGTGTCAGCGGCGTCCCGACGAGGATTGCAATCGCCAATTTCCCGAACCCGTTCAACCCGACGACACAGCTCCAGTTCGCGGTTCCGAAGAACTCGCATGTGGTTCTCAACGTGTATAACGTTCTCGGTCAGAAGGTGGCGACTCTTGTCGATCAGAACATGACTCCCGGCATATACCAGAGAGTATTCGACGGTTCCAGGTACGCAAGCGGCATTTACTTTGCGAGGCTGAGCGTCGATAACCACGTCGTGATGGACAAGATGCTGATGATAAAATAGCAGCGTAAAAGCTGCGGGGACTCCCTGAGGGAGATCCTGGCTGTTTACCCCCAGGGAGTCCTCCAAATTTCTACAGGAAAGAACGGATGACCCATATGAATGAAAGTCTGAAGAGCCCGTATCCAATGAAAGCGGTGTGGAATATCGGCCTTTGCGTGACTTTGATTGCCGTGATCGCTGCCTCGTTGAGTTTGGGAGCGCGTGCTGCCGAAAGGGACGGAAATGCGAAGCTCAAGGCCGAGATCCGGAAATACACGTCGGACCTTCCTTTCAGGATGCCCGAAATCAAACTGCCTGAATTTCCCGATGCGAAGTTCGACATCACCAGCTATGGCGCCGTCGGCGACGGCCATTCAATGAACACCTCAGCGTTCAGGAAGGCGATAGATGCCTGCTCGAAAGCCGGAGGAGGCATGGTCGTCGTACCACCAGGGCTCTGGCTGACAGGGCCGATAGAGCTGAAGAGCAATGTGAACTTCCACGTCGAGAGAGGCGCTTTGATTCTCTTTACACCCGATCACAGCGAGTATCCGGTAATCAAATCTCCCACGCGCGGTTACGTTGTCGCATCGCCCGTTTACGGATTCAATCTGACGAATGTCGCAATCAGCGGTAACGGACTTCTCGACGGTTCAGGCGTGGCCTGGCGGCCGGTGAAGAAGGAGAAAGTGACCGCCTCGATGTGGAAATCTTTCGTGAAATCCGGCGGCGTCGTTACCGATGACGGCAGGATGTGGTGGCCGACTAAAGAAGCGGCAGAAGGAGAACAGTACCTTCGCGAGCTCCATTCAAGAAAAAACAAATCAGAGCTTACCGCGAACGACTTCCTGCCCGCAAGAGATTTCATGAGGCCGATACTCCTTCTCCTCAGCAGATGCAGGAATGTCCTCATAGACGGAGTTACGCTCGAGAACTCTCCTATGTTTGCCATGCTTCCCGACCGGTGCGAGAATGTTGTAATAAGAGACGTCAAAGTGAACAACGAATACTGGGCTCAGAACGGCGACGGCATCGACATCGCATCCAGCAAAAATGTGCTTGTCTACAAGTGTACTGTTACCGCCGGCGACGACGGCATCTGCATGAAGTCGAGCAAAGATTTGTCCGGCCAGGCTGCATTGAAAAACATAGTGGTTGCCGATTGCGTGGTCTATCATGCGCACGGCGGATTTGTGATCGGTAGTAATACTGACGGCGGCATGGAAGACATTTCAGTGAAGGACTGCGATTACGTCGGGACGGATATAGGATTAAGATTCAAGAGCGCGAGGGGAAGAGGCGGACTGGTAAAGAATGTCTTCATTGACAATATCTTCATGAAAGACATTGTCAACCAGGCGATCCTGTTCAACACGTATTATGAAGAATCCGACAGGAACATGAGCGTTCAACCGGTTACACCTAAAACGCCGGTATTTGAGAATTTTCACATCAGCAACATCTATTGTGTCGGTGCAAAGGAAGCCGTCGTCGCTGCAGGGTTGCCGGAGATGCCGATTCGGAATATCGACCTGTCTAACATTTACATCTCTGCCGACCGGGGCTTCACGTCCGATTTTGCCTCCGGCTTCACGCTGAAGAACGTGAAGATTGTGCCGAAGTCCGGCGATGTCTATTCACTGAATAACACTGAGAACTTCGTGCTGGATAGAGGGTTCTGCCCGGAGGACGCCGGCACATTCATGAAGGTGATGGGAGAAAAGACTCATGGGGTGGAAATACTGAACACCGATCTTTCAGCTGCAAAGGTTCCGGTGGAATTCGGGGCAGGGGTGGACCAAAACGTCGTGAAGATTCATTAAAGGCAGACTATGGCGTCCATGATCTTTGGAAAATCGAACAGATATTTACCAGCTTTCTCTTTGGCGATCCTGGCTCTTGCAGTATTGATGCTGACAGTACCAGCAACCGATCTTGCGCTCACGGGGATTCAAAAAGGTGCGGTTGAGACTAGCGGGTGGTCGCAAGTTCCGCAAATTCTAAAAAGAATCGTGCCCCCGAAATTTCCTGATCACAACTTCATGATAACCGACTACGGTGCAGTTCCAGGCGGAAAGAAGCTCTGCACGGATGCTTTCAGAAAGGCAATTGAAGCCTGCAGCAAGGCCGGCGGAGGGAACGTGGTGGTGCCGAAGGGAATATTCCTGACCGGTGCGATCCACCTCTTGAGCAATGTGAATCTTCACATTTCCAGGGGCGCAGTCGTGAAGTTCAGCACCGACTCGAAGGATTATCTGCCTCTCGTCTTTACGCGATACGAAGGCATTGAATGCATGAACTATTCGCCGCTGATCTATGCCTATGGGAAAGAGAACGTTGCCGTCACCGGGGAAGGCATGCTGGACGGGCAGGCGAGTAATCGGTATTGGTGGCCGTGGACCGGAAAGAAGGAATTCGGCTGGAAACCCGGGGAGCCGAGCATGCGCGATCCTGGCAATCGGCCCGGCCTGGCGAAAATGAACGACGATAACGTGCCAGTAAGCAGAAGAATCTTCGGACCTGGCCATTACCTGAGGCCGACGTTCGTCGAGTTTTACGGCTGCAAGAACGTTCTCATACAGGGTGTCACTCTCGAGAATGCGCCGTTCTGGTTCCTCCATCCGACCATGTGTACGAACGTCACCGTGGACGGAATAAAGACCGACAGCAACGGACCGAACACCGACGGCTGCGATCCGGAGAGCTGCGACGATGTCCTCATAGAGCACTGCGTATTCAATGACGGCGACGATTGCATCGCAATCAAGTCCGGCAGGAACAACGACGGCCGCAGGATAAACGTGCCTTCACAGAACATCATCGTCAGAGACTGCACTATGAAGAACGGTCACGGCGGAGTCTCGATCGGAAGTGAAGTGAGCGGCGGGGCAAGAAACATCTTCATCGAAGACTGCAGGCTGAACAGTCCCGACCTGGATCAGGGGTTGCGGATCAAGTCGAATGCCAAGAGAGGGGGCGTCGTAGAAAATGTGTATGCGAGAAACTTGAAGATCGGACAGGTCAAGGTCGCGATTGTCAGGATTAATTTGAATTACGACCCGGCCGAGACAAAAGGTTACGATTTCTATCCCACCGTCAAGGACATCTATGTCGAGAACGTTACGAGCAGGAAGAGTGATTACGGGCTGTTTCTCAACGGTCTGGCACAATCGAAAATAACTAATGTGGTGATCAAGGAATGCCGGTTCGACGGAGTTGCGAAGGGGAACAAAGTGACTGACGCGGCCGGTCTTAAGCTTGAAAATCTCTTTATTAATGGAAAGCTTGTCAAGGAGTAATGATGAATTTCAGAAGTCGTGCTGCAATGATATTTGCAATAACCATTTTGTGTGTTTCACCGCTGTTTGCCGGCCAAAAGAATCGCCCGGTATTCAAACCTGATCTCGTGATTACGATAGATTCGACAGGAAACGGATTCTATGCTGACGACACGACCGACAACTCGGCGGCCATTCAGGCGGCGATCGACAGCTGCTACAATGCGGGCGGAGGCACAGTTCGGTTCATGAACGGGACTTTCCAGACAGGTCCCATACAATTGATGAGCAACGTCACGCTGGAAATCGACAGCACGGCGACACTCCTTGCGACCCAGAATGTCCAGGCTTACTACCCGGCCGGATACCCGACCAATCTGCCGCCCCCCAGTTCGCTCAACCCGCTTATCACCTCGGACGATGCCGACAGCATAACCATTACCGGGAAAGGCACGATCGACGGAAACGGCCAGCCCTGGTGGACTGCATACGAGACCGCGGAGGCAAACGGGCAGGCGACTCCCGCAAGGCCCAGGCTGATTCAGCTGAATCACACAAATGATATCGTGATTGAGAATATCACTTTGAAGAACTCCCCCCAATTTCACGTTTCGCTGGAGTATTGTTGGAACGTTACTGTAAAGGACGTTACGATTCTCGCGCCGCCCGATTCTCCGAACACCGACGGAATCGATCCTGCAACCTGTCACAATGTTCACATAACAGGCTGCCTGATCGACAACGGTGACGACAATATCGCGATCAAGTCCGGCCGGTTCGATCCCACAAATCCGTCCGCAGGATGTTCGAATATTGTTATCTCGGGCTGCACTTTTCTTCACGGCCACGGGGTTTCGATGGGAAGCGAAACTTCCGGCGGAGACGCGAGCATGACCGTCGACAGCTGCACTTTCGACAGCACGACAAACGGGCTGAGAATAAAGTCTTACCGCGGGAACGGGGGTAACGTTCGGGGGATCACTTACAGCAATATTACGATGAGCAACGTGCAGTATCCGATCTGGATGTCGGGATATTACCCGAGCATACCTTCACCGACCGACCCGGCACAGCCGGTAACTGCGACAACACCCGATTATCACAACATTACCATGATGAATATTACTTCGACAGGCTCGCCGTACGCCGGCCTCATCATAGGCCTTCCCGAGATGCCTATGACGGACATGGTCATGAAGAATGTAAACATCTCTTCGAGGTTCGGGCTCCAGGTCAGGAATGCAACGATAGACACTGCGAATAACAACATAAGCGTTTCGATAGGCTTGCCCTACGTCTTTCAGGTCGGAGGCGAGCTCACAGATGTAAAGCAAACAGGAGCCGGGGCGCGGGTCACCGGTTACAAGCTTTTCCAGAATTATCCCAACCCGTTCAACCCTTCCACGATTATCAGTTACCAATTACCGTCCAGCAGTTACGTGAGCCTGAAGATTTTCGATGTGCTCGGGAGAGAGGTGGCCAGCCTCGTCGAAGGGGTCCAGAAGCCGGGAAGTCACGAAGTGAAGTTCGACGGCAGCAGACTCTCAAGCGGTGTTTACTTCTACGCCCTTGCGGCGGGCGGCCGCGTCGTCACAAAGAAAATGATCCTGATGAAATGAGTGCCGTGGTGAACTCTCTGACTCACACAACCGCAATCAAGGAGGTTAAATGACAGAAACCAACATTCACCCCGAGGGAACTCTAGTCAATAAGTCCGGTCATTACAGGTGGACAATCTGTGCCCTTCTGTTTTTTGCGACCACAATAAACTACATCGACAGGCAGGTCCTCGGGATACTTGCGCCGACACTGCAAAAGGAGATCGGCTGGAACCAGCTCGATTACGGTTACATCGTGACGGCTTTCCAGGCTGCATATGCCATCGGGCTGGTAACTGTGGGAAGATTCATCGACAAAGTCGGGACAAAAATCGGGTACGGCATTTCCATCTTCGTATGGAGTCTGGCCGCGATGGGGCACGCGCTCGTGAGGACTGTGTTCGGGTTCGGCGTGGCGAGATTCCTCCTTGGAATCGGGGAATCGGGCAATTTCCCGGCTGCAATCAAGTCGACCGCAGAATGGTTTCCAAAAAAGGAAAGGGCGCTTGCCACGGGTATCTTCAACTCAGGGGCAAACATCGGCGCAGTTATCGCACCGCTTGTGGTGCCGTGGCTGACCCTGACTTGGAGCTGGAGAGAGGCGTTCATATTTACCGGCTCGCTCGGTTTCATTTGGGTGATCCTCTGGGCTGTCATGTACCAGATTCCCCAGAAGCACAAGAAGGTCTCAAGCGAGGAGATGGCCTACATCGAAAGCGATCCTCCGGAGCCGGCGTCGGAAAAGATTCCCTGGCTCAGTCTGCTTAAGCACAAACAAACCTGGGCTTTCGTCATAGATAAGTTCCTTACCGATCCGATCTGGTGGTTCTACCTGTACTGGCTCCCGCTTTTCCTCAACCAGAGATACAAGCTGGATCTTGCACAGATCGGCCTGCCGCTAATCGTGATCTACACGATGACGAGCATCGGCAGCATCGGCGGAGGATGGCTGTCCGGCGCTTTCATCAAGAGGGGCTGGAGCATAAACAAGGGAAGAAAGATAGTAATGCTCATCTGTGCGATCCTGATCGTGCCGATTGTGTTTGCTTCTGTAGTGCCTGAATGGTGGGCGGTGCTCCTGATAGGAACTGCAGCGGCGGCACACCAGGGATGGTCGGCAAATCTGTTCACTACCGCTTCAGACATGTTCCCCAAGAGAGCAGTCGCGTCGGTCGTTGGTTTGGGCGGCATGGCGGGCGCCATCGGAGGAATGCTCATTGCTACGGGGGCCGGACTCATACTTCAGTTCACCGGCAGTTACGTAATACTTTTCATCATCTGCGGAACAGTTTACCTGATTGCCCTGCTGATCTTTCATTTGCTCGTTCCCAGACTGGAACAGGCGGCGATCTGATCCGACATGCAGCGAAAGGATTCGATGCCGGACAAATATTAAATCACACAAGGTTTTGAAATGAAGAATGATTTGAAATCACCAAAGAATACAGAAAGCAAGCAGTTGTCTATGGCCGATATCGGCGGCGGCACAACTGTCAGGGTTTACCCTGCATCGATGAACGAATCGAGCGGGATTCGCTTCTTCATCGGACGTGAAGGAGACGGAAAATTCCTTTACCTGTCGGCGCCCGAGGGAGGAGCAGAGATTTTCACCAATTTTGACGGCGAGGAAGTACGAGGTTCCTCGAACGGCACAAGATTTAAACGGTGTCCGTTGAACCATCAAAACGCCGTCCAGATTCAGAAGACATTCTCATTCACGCGTGCAGTCATAATAGGACTGAAAGACTCATTCGGATTCGGAGACAGGTTGGGTCTTGCAAACCCCGGCCATGTCAGATCGCTGAAGGGTTACGACTTCAGACCGGTTTTAGCCCAGCAATCAATAAGGGAACTGACCAGGACAAACAGAAAGCCGGAAGACGTGATGGATGCGGCAGTCTGGGCGGTATTTCAGGAAGGCTACAAAGCCGGCTTCGGAGCGGATGCGGATCATCTTAAAACTACCGCAGACATCAACCTGATGATGAAAGCCGGGTACACGATGTTCACGATCGACCCGAGCGAACACGTTGTCGGCGGCGTCGCGAGCCTGAGCGATGACGACTTGAAGAGTAAGGTCGGCAATCTTGCATGGAATGCTTTCGGCGATACGTGCGAAAATCTTTTGAAGAGGTACGGCGATAAGGCAATCGAAGTCTCGTCTGCACTTTCTCTAAAGCCGACTTCGAGGGAAATCAACGAAGCCTGCCTGAAGTACAATGCCGCGCTCGTGCACATCAGGAAGATGCACGATTACCTGAAGTCGGAATACAAATCCGTCGCCTGCGAGCTGGAAGTCTCAATCGACGAAACGGACACAGTCACAACTCCTTTTGAGCACTTCTATATTGTCAACGAATTAAGGAGAATGAATGTCGAATTTGTCAGTCTTGCTCCTAGGTTTGTCGGCGATTTTGAAAAGGGGATCGACTACAAAGGCGATATCGAGCTTTTCAAAGCCGAATATCTGAAGCACCTCGACATTGCCGAACATTTCGGCAATTATAAGATCAGCTTCCACTCGGGGAGCGACAAGTTCAGGGTTTATAAAGCCGTCGGTGAGATCAACCGCGGCATCGTTCACGTCAAGACTGCCGGAACGAGTTATCTGGAAGCACTGAAGGTTGTGGCGATGAGGCAGCCCGACCTCTTCAGAGAAATACTTGACTTTTCCGTCGGCTTGTACGAGACTGAAAAGAAGAGTTACCACGTGTCGGCAGACATGAAGAAGATAAAACCGGGAAGGGCTTACAGAGATGAGGAATTGGAAGGCCTTTTCGGAGTAGACGATATAAGGCAGGCTCTTCACGTCACTTACGGAAGGGTCCTGACGGAAAAGAAGGGTGATACGGAATATATCTTCCGCGACAGAATTTACGATTGCCTGGATGGAAATGAAGAACTGCACTATGAGCTCCTCGTGCGGCACTTCCACCGCCACATGGAACCGTTCAGGAAGTCACTGTAAGATTAGAGCAATCTCAGTTTCCACGCACCCCTAAGAAAGGCAGCAAAGTCGAAGATGCTTCTCTTTAGCAAAGGCGCCGTGAACGCCACACTGACGCGAGAGGAGATGAAAGACGGGCTTGTCCAGGCACTCGACAGACTCGGTACACGGAGAAAGGTTCTCGCGATTCCACCCGATATCACGCGGTACCATTCGCATGCGGGACTCCTGACAGAATTCGTCTGGGAGTATTACGGCAAGAGTCTCACGGACATACTTCCTTCCACCGGCACTCACTATCCGATGACCGAAGGCGAAATTGGAATGATGTACGGCAATACCCCGAGGAGCCTCTTCAGGATACATGACTGGAGAAATGGCTGCGAGACCCTCGGGGAGGTTCCGGGCGATTACGTCAGATCCGTTTCGGAAGGCGCCGTCGACTACCCGATTCCGATTCAGGTCGACAAGCTTGTCGCCGGGGGGAACCACGATTTGGTTCTTTCGATCGGCCAGGTTGTTCCGCACGAGGTTGTCGGCATGGCGAATCACAACAAGAATGTGCTCATCGGTACCGGCGGCAAGGAAGGAATAAACAAGACACATTTTCTTGGGGCCGCTTACGGACTCGAGCGGATTATGGGAAGGGCGGACACGCCCGTGAAACGCGTCCTGAATTACGGTGCAGATCATTTTGCAAAGAACATTCCCATTATCTACGTACTGACGGTGATAGACAAAGATGATAAGGACAATGCCGTCGTGAAAGGACTTTTCATCGGCGACGATATCGAATGTTTCCAACTCGCGGCCGAGCTGTCGCTCAAGGTGAACTTTTTCATGCTGGATAAGCCTCTGAAGAAGGTTGTGGTTTATCTGGATCCCACTGAGTTCAAGACGACGTGGCTCGGCAACAAATCCGTGTATCGGACGAGAATGGCAATTGCGGACGGCGGCGAGCTGATAGTCCTGGCTCCCGGATTGAAAGAATTTGGCGAAGATCCGGGAAACGACAGGGTAATCCGCAAGTACGGATATGTCGGTACGCCGAAGGTATTGGAGCTTGTGAAGGAAAACGACGACCTGCAAAACAGTCTCGGCGCCGCGGCGCATCTGATACACGGTTCGTCTGAGGGAAGGTTTTCGATAACTTATTGTCCCGGCCACCTGACGAAGGAAGAGATCGAGAGCGTGAATTTCAACTACGCGGATCTTGCCATGATGATGAGCCGGTACGACCCGAAGAAATTGTCTGATGGCTTCAACACCATGCCTGACGGTGAAGAGATCTTCTTTGTGTCAAATCCTGCTTTGGGGCTGTGGACATGTAAGGACAGGTTCAGACAGGGTTAGGGTTTGCGGGATACTCATCTCTTTTTGTAATACATTAACTGAAAATGTCAATCTCAATTTTAAGGAAGGTTGGAAATGTCACAGAAGGCTGATATTGGGTTAATAGGACTTGCCGTAATGGGAGAAAACCTCGTGCTGAATATTGAGAGCAGAGGATTCACCGTGGCAGTGTTCAACCGCACAGTCGAGAAGGTTACCAGGTTTGTCGAAGGTCGTGCGAAGGGAAAAAATATTATCGGAACCCGCAGCATAGAAGAACTGATTGCTTCTCTCAAGACGCCGCGCAAAATCATGCTGATGGTCAAAGCCGGCGATCCGGTTGACGAGTTCATAGAAGCCCTGATTCCTCACCTGGAAAAAGGCGACATCATCATCGACGGGGGAAATTCGCATTTTCCCGACACGATACGCAGAACGAAGTACCTGGAGAGCAAGGGGCTGCAGTTCATCGGAACCGGCGTCTCCGGCGGCGAAGAAGGTGCGCTGCACGGCCCGTCGATCATGCCGGGCGGGTCTCCCGGAGCGTGGCCGCATGTCAAGCCGATCTTCCAGGCAATAGCTGCGAAGGTCGCCGACGGGACGCCATGCTGCGACTGGGTCGGGAGCGACGGCGCCGGACACTTCGTGAAGATGGTCCACAACGGAATCGAGTACGGCGATATGCAGCTCATAACCGAGACGTACCAGATAATGAGAGAGCTGCTCGGGATGGGGGCGGAAGAAATGCACGAAGAGTTCTCGAAGTGGAACACCGGCGACCTCGACAGCTATCTGATTCAGATTACAGGAGAAATACTCGCGTTCAAAGATACAGATGGGCTGCCGCTTGTCGACAAGATTCTCGATACTGCCGGACAGAAAGGCACAGGTAAGTGGACGAGTGAGACCTCGCTGGACCTCGGCATCCCGCTGACGCTGATCAGCGAGGCGGTGTACGGCCGCTGTTTGTCTGCGATGAAAGAAGACAGAGTCGAGGCATCGAAGGTATTATCCGGTCCGACGCCTGAGTTTGCCGGAGACAAGCAATCGTTTTTGCGCGATCTGGAGAAAGCCCTGTATGCTTCGAAGATCGTCTCATACGCTCAGGGATTTACATTATTGCGTGCGGCGGCCGCGGAGTTCAAATGGAACCTGAACTACGGCGGCATAGCGCTCCTCTGGCGGGGCGGCTGTATAATCAGAAGCGCCTTCCTCGGCAAGATCAAAGAGGCGTTTGACAGGAATCCGAATTTGACCAACCTGCTCCTCGATCCGTTCTTCAAGGACAAGATTGAACAGTCCCATGAAGCGTGGAGAAGAGTGGTCTCGACGGCCGTATTGAACGGGATCTGGGTGCCGGCATTGTCGACCGCGCTGAACTACTTCGACGGCTACCGAAGTTCAAGGCTCCCGGCGAACCTGCTTCAGGCACAGCGCGATTATTTCGGAGCGCATCAATACGAGCGTGTCGACAAGCCGCGCGGAGAATTCTTCCACACAAACTGGACCGGTCACGGCGGCGATACCGCATCTTCAACTTACCTGGTATGAAATCTCAAAGGAAATGATAAATGGCTAATGAACTTGATATTCCTCAAGAAGGGGGACTTGACTTCGTGTCGTTGGGTGCGCTGGTACATCGTCTCGACCCGGGTATCGTTCCATTCAGGAAGGCGACGGAATGCAAGATTCACGTGAGCGGCGGTGAGTACAACGTCGCGGCGAATTTGTCGGACTGCTTCGGCCTTAACACAGGCATCGTTACTGCGATGGTTGATTATCCGATAGGAGACCTGATTGCCGAAAGAGTGAAGGCAATGGGAGTGAAGCCCTTCTACAAGCACTTCAAGCACAACGGCGTGAGCGGCCCCAATATGGCAACTGTTTACAGCGACAGGGGACACGGTATCCGCCCGCCCGTGGTTTTTTACAACCGCTCAAACGAAGCGGCGGCTCAGCTTAAACCGGGCGACTTCGACTGGGCGGCCATCTTCGGCGGAGGGGTGCGGTGGTTTCACAGCGGAGGCATCTTCGCGGCACTGTCGGCGACCACCGGCGAACTGATAGTCGAGGCGATGAAAGCGGCAAAGAAAGCCGGGGCGGTCGTGAGCTTCGATCTCAACTTCCGCGAGAAGCTGTGGAACCTGTGGGGCGGCCAGAAAAAGGCCGTCGAGGTCGTTTCGCGCATAGTGGAAAACGTTGACGTGCTCGTGGGGAACGAAGAGGATATGCAGAAAGGACTCGGGATCCAGGGTCCGGAAGTCGCCTCGCAATCCAGGCTCGACCCGAGCACATTCCTCGGGATGATAGACAAGGTAGTGGCGAAGCATCCGAATGTCAAAGTTGTCGCCACGACCTTGCGCGAAGTCCACTCTACGAGCCGGCACAGCTGGGGCGCCGTTGCATGGATCAAAGGCAAATCGTATGCTTCTCCAACCTGTCAACTTGACGTTCTCGACCGAGTCGGCGGCGGCGACGGCTTCGCATCGGGCTTTTTCTACGGACTCCTGAACGGAGAGTCCGCGGAGGAAGCGATGAGGCTCGGATGGGCGCACGGAGCGCTGCTTACGACTTTTCCCGGGGACACAACGATGTCGACTCTGGAGCAGGTGCGCGCTTTCGCGAAAGGAGGATCGGCGCGCATACAGAGGTGATAAGAAACCCGCAGGCGGAATGGTGGCAATCGCAGTCTTCCTTAGATGGTTTGTCGGTTTACTTCTTTGCGACGTCATTGGATTTGCGATACTCTGCTTGTCATCCGGGTCTCATCTCCCGGTTCGTGTTGTATGACGATACCAAGGAATAACCCCGGGCAGCATTGTCGGGGAACAAAGGCTCTCCTTTTTTGTTATCCTAAGTAGCTTTAACTGCTGGTTGGTTCATCTTTATCTTCGCAAAGAGATTATGAGATGCAATGCGTACGTTTTCCGAATCGGATTCGCAGCTGGCCGATGAAGTTCGGAAGGGAAATGGAGCGGCCTTTGACACTTTGTTTCACAGGTACTACTCCCCCTTGTGTGATTTTGTGCTGCGAATCGTCAAGTCACGAGATGCAACTGAAGATATTGTACAGGAGGTCTTTGCCCGTCTGTGGATGGACAGGGCGGAATGGGTCCCTGATGTTTCGGTAAGGGCCTACCTGCACAAGGCGGTCAGGAATACCGCTTTGAATTATCTCAAGCATCTTCAGGTAATAACGAGCTGGTCGGCTCAGCAGCCGGAATCCTCAGCCGGCGACGTCGTCGATGAGGTGACGAACCGTGAGTTGCTGATCGCCCTTCACGAGGCGATCGAACTTCTGCCTGAGGGGAGCAGGACAATATTCCTACTCAACCGCGATGAGGGATTGACCTATGCTGAAATCGCGGAAGTGCTCAACATCTCGAAGAAAACCGTCGAAACCCAGATGGGACGCGCGTTGAAGGCATTGCGTCGTCATATCATGGAACCGGCGGCAAAGTCACGATAGCTGTCGCACTTTTCCCCACTTCCCCCGCTTTTGCTAATTTGACCCCGAAAAAATTTGGCTGCTTGTAAGGGTAGCGGCCGCCTGAGTTGTCCAATATAAGATGGGAAAGATACGTACTAGAGAGAGGCGCGTAATTGGAGAATAATCTTGACTGGGAAATTATTGCCAAATACGTCGCGGATGAATGCTCAGAGCGTGAGAGGCGGGAAGTCGAGGGGGATCCGGCCTTGATGGAACAAGTGAAGCTCTTTCGGTCATATATGAGCAATTTGTTCGGACAGCAGCCGGGGGGCCGGAAGTGGGATATAGAGTCGGCGTTGAAGAACGTTCATGCCATGGGCAGAATCCCGGAGGCAGCGGAATTCAAATCGAACGGCAAAACACCGAGAAATCCTGGGCCTCTCCCGCCCGGTTCGATACTGCGGAAAAATGGGCGCAATTCTCACCTCCACAATTTCTCACGCGTTGCAGCAGCAATTGTCCTGTTGATAGGGGCCACTTACGTTGCGATTAATCTGAGAAATCTATTGTGGCATACTCCCGTGAAGGATGATGCGACGACGATCTCCACCGGAAGAGGTGAACAGAAGCAGCTGCTTCTCGCAGACGGGACCGAGGTGACGCTCAATTCTGAAACGACACTAAGGTTTTCTGCGGCGTTCGGCAAGACCGACAGAACTGTCGACCTTGTCGGGGAAGCGTTCTTCATGGTAGCACACCACAAGGTCCCGTTCTTCGTGCGGACGGCGAACGGCACGGTCGAGGACCTCAGCACCGAATTTTGCGTCGAAGCGTGGCCGGGAGAGCATGAAACGGAAGTTGTCGTGAAGCGAGGAAACGTGATTCTAAGGGGCGGCATATCTCCCGGGAACGGCGGCCTCATCGTTCACGCCGGAGAAATGTCGACCGTCTGGCATGACGGCATCCTGGTGCCGCCTGTGAAAGCAGAACTTGCCGTTGAACTTGCCTGGATGAGCGGCTCGTTCAAATTCCGGGAGACACCGCTCCGGAAGGTTATAGCCGAATTCGAGCGCAAATATCCTTATTCATTTGTCGTTTCAGATCGATCTCTTCTCAATATGAAATTGACGGCTTCGTTCGATAGGGAGCCGTTCGATGAGATACTGAAGGCCATAATGATTTCTCTCGATATGCGATACGAAAGAAAGGGCAACACGATTTTCTTATTCCCTGAAACGAAGCGAGTTGAAAGAAAAGCAAAAGAACAGAGGGATTAACCATGAGAACCATTTACCGATTATTGACGGTTGCTTCAGTGCTTCTTCTCCCGGTCCTGGCTCCGGCACAACAGGTGGTCCGGTTAGGGAGTCAAAATGTAACGACGGATTTGCTTGGATCTCCTCAGCAAAGTAATGTCCAATCGAGCAACCAGATAGGTTTTTCGTATCTTGAGCGCCCAATCTCGATATCCCTTAAAGGAGCGACAGTGGGCGAGGCCCTTTCAGAAATCTCAAGAAAGGCGGAGGTCGGGTTCTCGTATGACTCCGAGATCCTGCCAAAGGATAAGCTCCTCTATGTACAGGTTCATTCGGCGCCGTTGCGCGGGGCACTTACGAAGATCCTGAAGGTTGCGGACATAAGCTGGGTCCCGATGAGCAACGGGTTGATCATTTTAACCAGGAGATCAGATCCTTCCGGTGACGTCGGTACGATTTCCGGTAACGTCCGCGATGCCCGCAGCGGCGATGCATTGATCGGCGCCAATATTCTGTTGCGCGGAACTCACTTTGGAGCTGCCACGGATCTATCGGGAAATTACACAATCAAGGATGTCCCTGCCGGGACATATTCCGTCGAAGCCCGGTATGTCGGCTATTCACCGTCGACAAGACGGGTGACCGTATCAGCCGGAGAGACGACGAAAGTTGATTTCAGACTGACTCCGACTGCACTCGGTATGAGCGAGGTCGTCGTGACGGGGACCGGCGTGGCTACCCAGAGGCGGGAGCTTGGGAATCAGATAACCGTAATCAGCGCAAAGGCTCTTCAGTACAGCGGCGCGACGGCCGTCGATCAGGAACTGGCCGGGAAGATACCCGGAGCACTTGTCCAGGAAAACTCCGGCGCCCCCGACGGCGGAGTAAGCGTGCGGTTGAGAGGGACAAGCACCGTCCTTGGAAGCGCGGATCCGCTTTACGAAGTCGACGGCGTGATAGTGAACAACTCTTCGCCGGTACTTATCGATCTCGGAGGCGGAGCCGAAAACAGGCTGGCAGATCTCGACCCGAGCATCATCAGCCACATCGAAGTGGTCCAGGGCGCCGCGGCGGCCGCCCTTTACGGGTCTTTGGCAAACAACGGCGTGGTACAAATATTCACCAAGCAGGGAGAGCCAGGTCCCCCCAAGGTGACTTTCACACTGGGTGTCAATATGAACACGGTTAGAAAGACCCTTCCCGTGAACATGTATCCTTACAACAAACGATTCAACGACAGTACGAAAGTCCCTGTACAGAGATATAACTGGCAGAACGACATTTTCCGGCGCGCATTCGGCACCACCGACCATCTGGACATCTCGGGCGGCAGCGGCGGAACCAGATACATCATCTCCACCTCTTACCTCGGCAATCAGGGTATCATCAGGGCCGAAGACTACCAGAGGGAGAACATCAGCGTAGGCCTCGACCAGGTGCTGCTGCCGAAGCTGACGTTGTCCGTCAATGCCCTGTACTCCAACAGCCTTGCGCACGACCTGCCGAACGGAGGACTGACATCGGCCTGGGGAGTCCTAACCGGATTCATCTTCGGACCGAATACCTACAACCCCGAGCCGAATCCTGTGACCGGTGTTTTCCCGCACAGCGGAATTCTAGCCAACCCCGTTGAGGCGATCGACCTCTACAAGTTCCAGCAGCAGGTGAGCCGTCTCATCGGAAGCATCCGACTCTTTGCGAATCCCATAGATGGGTTGAATGTAAACTATACTCTCGGCTACGATACTTTCACACAGTTGGCAAGCGCCTTCATACCTATCGGGACATCGGCACCTGGCTATTCGCAGGGCTTTGCACAGCAGGCAAACCTCGATTTCCTTCATCTCGAGAACGACCTGAATGCCTCATACAAATTTGCAATTGCTCCTTCGCTGCTTTCAACAACGGCAGTCGGAGGCCAGTTGTTGTTTGAGCGCTCTGCAACTCTCAGCGGCACCGGAACCCAGTTGTCACCGATAGCGCAGATCGTTCCGGCGGGAGCAACCCAGAGTCTGAGCGAGTATAAGAGCGAATTCGCTCTCTACGGCGTGTATGGTCAGGAAACGCTCGGCATACTGAACAAGCTCTTCCTCACGGCGGCCGGAAGGGTGGATGCATCGTCGGTCTTCGGAGTGAATGACAGGGTACAGTTCTATCCGAAGTTCAGCGCAGACTACCTCCTTTCCGAAGAGGGATTCTGGAAGAATTCGATGCTCTCAGCGTTCATACCTACGTTCAAGCTGAGGGCGGCATACGGAGAGTCAGGAGGACTCACGGCGATCGGTCCGTATGACAGGTACACTCTTTATCAACCCGTTTCCTACGATGGGAAAGCCGGCCTCGTTCCGAGTACGCAGCTCGGCGCTTCCAACATAAAGCCCGAAAGGGAGAAGGAGCTCGAGACAGGTACGGACATGAGCTTCCTCGGCGGTCGCGTGGGACTCGAGTTTACATACTACCAGAGGACCACCTCCGATCTGCTGTTGACAAGCAGTCTTTCGCCTTCGACAGGGTATTCAAGCGGCCTGTCCAACATTGGAACTCTTGCCGATTGGGGAACAGAGTGGCTGTTGAGAGCAATACCCATCGACGGCTACGTCCGCTGGACTTCGACACTCACTTTTTCAACCGATCACAACGAGATTAGAGATGTCCCGGGCGGAATTCTTCTCGTTTCGCAGGGCTTCGGAATCGCTGCTGCGGTGAACGGACAGCCGTTTCCGGTCTTCTACGGATCTGCTTTCCAGCGCGACGCGAGCGGAAACATCGTGTATGTGAACGGCATCCCTCAGCGTGCGGCGCAAAATGAAGTGATCGGGAACCCGAATCCCAAGTGGCTGGGATCGTTCATAAATGAATTCAACATCGGGCGCGACTGGTATGTCAGCCTCCAGCTCGACGCCGTTGTCGGACAGGATATATTCAACTTCACTCAACGACTGGGAGATTATCCGGCCTTCGGAACCCTCGTCGGATACCAACAGGAGTTGGAAGGACAACTCCCGGCCGGCTACAATTCGGCGGTATTTTCAATTTTCCAAAACTGGGTCCAGAACGGCTCTTACCTCGAAGTGCGCCAGGTTTCGGTAACGCGGACTTTCTATCCGAAATTCCTGGGGCTTTCCAGGCTGGACGTTACTCTCATTGGACGAAACCTGTTCTGCTTCACCAACTATCCCGGTTATGACCCCGAGACGAATGTGGGCGGTCAGAGAACGGGAGTGCGAGGATTCGATTTCGTCGACGTTCCCATCCCGGTTACTGTGTCGATGGAACTAGCATTCCATTTTTAGTGGTGCTATAACATTGCATAAGGAGAGTTAAAAAAATGAAAAAGAATTTGCGTTTGATCGGTATTGCAGCAGTGGCCGGATTACTGCTGTCCTTTTCGGGTTGCAGTCTCAACATAAACGATCCGAATGCCGCCACCAACCAGCAGGTCTTGAACGACCCTAACGGTGTTATGGCGCTCGCTATCGGATTGCAGCAGTTCTACTCGACTTCCGCGCTCGGGTCGATTATTCTGACAACCGGCGTTACGACAAGGGAACTTGCCATCAACTCAACGCTCGAGAATCTGGTGGAACTCGAAGCAGGCGGATCATCCCTGCTGAACAATAATGCGAACGTGACGGGGCTCTGGTCAAACATGTACCAGGTGATAGCAATGTCCGACCAGCTTATCGCAAACGTTCCCAACGTTCCTCTCGATCCCGGCACCCGGAGCGGCATCATGGCTGAAGCGTATCTGTTCAAGGCCATGGCGCTCGGCAACCTTGCCCAGGATTTTCAGGAGGAGCCAATCGATGCGGACGCATCCGGGCATGCAAAGTTCGTCTCCAATACGGCTGTCTTTGCCGAGGCGATATCGCTGCTCGACAGCGCTGCGCAGGAAATTTCAGCGACTCCCCCCTCCTCCCAGTTTAATTCCCAGGTTCTGGGGAGCGGGTTCAATCTTCCGAACACCATACAGGCCTACCTGGCACGTTATGATCTGTTCGCGGGACACTACCAGGATGCCATCAATGCCGCCAATGCTGTGAGCCCGTCCGTAAAGTCGGTGTTCTCGTACTCGACGTTGAGCCAGAACCCCGTTTACGTGGCCGTATATGAAGAGAATTACTACCGGGCACGCGATAGTCTGGGGACTCCTCTCGCCGAAGCAGGAGACCAAAGGCTCAGCTTCTACCTGCAGCCTGACAGCGCTTTCAGCAACCCGAATCACTATCCTGTCGACAACCTGCTGGGCTTTTTCAACTCGGCCACAGCCTCGATCCCGGCATACCTTCCGGGCGAGATGCCTCTGATCAAAGCCGAGGCCTACGTGCAGCTGGGCGATCTGGCAAGCGCGGTTACGCAGATCAACCTGGTCCGGACCGAAACTCCTGCTCAGGACCCGTTTGGAATCGGGGCATCGCTGCCCGCCTACAGCGGACCTGTCACCACCGACTCTCTGCTCACTGAGATTTACTACGAGCGCTGTGCAGAGCTTTACCTTGAAGGAATGCGGCTCGAAGACAGCAGGCGTCTTGACAGACCCGGACCTCCCGCGAGCACCGTGGAGCGCAACCGGAATTATTATCCATATCCTCTCCAGGAAAGGATCAGTAATCCCAATACGCCCGCCGATCCGGCCGACTGAATCACAACTCAACGATTTGTGGGCGTGGACCGTCAGAGCTTGAGACCGTGATTGGGTGGCCCCTTTCACGGTCTGTCTTAAACAGGAGATTTACATGAGATATCTACGTGTGTCGGTTTTGTTCATTGCGACTCTCGCGTTTCTCAACCAGGGATTCGCAAAAGCTCCGTCCGGAGTGGAACGTCTGTTCTACTACGTCGATAACCCGGCAGCTTTCAAGAGTCTGCAGGAGCACATCAGTCAAATAACCATTATCGGCCCGCAGTCATACAAGGTCGATCAAAACGGTGTCGTTTGGGGTGAAGTCGATCCTCGCGTCATCGAGCTTGCGCGAAAGCACAATGTGAAGGTAATGCCGTTGGTTACAAATCTTCACTTCAACCAGGAGCTGCTCCACAATCTGTTGAGCGACTCAGCGGCGGTAGACCGGATGGTGAGGACTTTTGTGAACCTTTGCGAGGAGAACAAGTACGCCGGAATCCAATTCGATTTTGAGAATCTCAGCATGCTCGACCGGAATCTGTATACCGACATGTGCCGTAGAGCGGCCGATGCCCTTCACAAGCATGGGTTCGAGCTCAGTCTGGCGGTCGTACATAAAACGCAGCAGGATCCGGGGACTACCGCATACCTGGCCTGGCTTTATGAGAACTGGCGCGAAGGCTATGACCTGAAGAGGCTGGCTCACATCGTGGATTTCATCTCAGTCATGACTTATTCCCAGCACACGGGCCGAACGACGCCCGGACCTATTGCGGCCCTGCCGTGGGTCGAAAGAGTCGTGAAGTATTTCCTGAAGTACGTCCCGCCGGACAAACTGTCTCTCGGCATTCCGCTCTACTCCGGGCACTGGTACACTGCATACGATGCGCCACCGAACACCGTCTCAGGCAAGTATGCGCATTCAACCTCCCAGTCACTGAGTTACGTCGAAGTTCAAGCGCTTCTGGATCGGTATAATGTCAAGCCTAAATGGGACAAACGCGACGAAGTCTACCACGCTGTTCTCAATAACGACGGAGTCTTTGAGTACTTGTACATCGAAGATGCCCGGAGTTTTGCGGCAAAATACGACCTCATAGGAATATACCACCTGCGCGGTTTCTCGGCATGGGTTATCGGAGAAGAGGACCCGGGAATCTGGAAGCTTTTGAAATAAGGCCCTTTTGATTCAAAGCTCACGTTAGATAATTTTAGTCATTGTATGCCGTGTACCATATAATCGAGAGGGTTCCTAATGCGTAGTCCTTTTCTCCTGAATCTTGTTGCGGCGGCGGTCTTTTTCGTGGGAACGGTGGGCAGTTCGATCGCCTTCGGGCAGTCGTCGGAGGTTGCCGGTCCGACCGCATCGCAGACAGTAAACCACCTTCCTCCGGCTGCGAGTGAATCGATCGACAGTCTCCTGAATTCGCAGGTCATGTTGGATCATATTGGCGGTGCCGTTGTCCAAATTGCCCACGACGGCAAGGTCCTGTACCGGAAGGCGTATGGTTATTCGGAGAAGTTCATTTCCATCAACGGCTGCATGCTACGGCGGAACAACCCGGACCCGATGACGACGGACGACATGTTCGATCTGGCTTCGCTGACGAAGGTATTTGCGACGACGTTCGGAATCATGATGCTTGTCGACCAGGGGAAAATTCATCTCGACGATCCTGTACATAAATACCTGTCTGATTTCGTGGGCGGCGGGAAGAGCAAGATAACGATCCGCGAGCTCCTGAATCACACGTCGGGGCTGTACGAATGGCAGCCGCTATATTACCATGCGCATAACCAGACGGAGACCTACCACTATATCTGCAAGCTTCCGCTTGAATACAAGGTCGGCGCCGGCCGGCACTACAGCGATCTCGGTTTCATGATGCTCGGTTACCTTATTCAGCACGTGACCGGCGAGCCGCTCGACGTTTTTCTGACTAAGGAACTTTACGGTCCGCTCGGCCTCAGTCATACCGTCTTCAACCCCCTGGAGCACGGATTCCAGGCGTCGGAGATTGCCGCGACATCGCAGGGCAATCCGCTGGAGTATCACATGGTTGCTGATACCAACTTCGGATACAACGTGAAGGAGGACGTCGACTCCTTCAAAGGGTGGCGTCACTATACTTTGCGAGGCGAGGTAAACGACGGGAACGCCTACTATGCCAATGGTGGAGTAGCTGGCCATGCGGGGCTTTTTTCGACCGCATCCGACCTCCAGGTCCTTGTCGATCTTATGCTGAATGACGGTACCTACGGCGGACGAAGGTATTTGAAGGCCGAAACCGTAAAAGAGTTTACGACAATGGACAGCTTCAAGAATGGCCTCGGCTGGGACATGGACCCCAAAGTGATCCAGGTACACGATTTGCCGGAGGGCACGTACGGGCACACCGGTTTCACAGGCACAAGCGTTGTGATCGTTCCTAAGTACAAATTGTCGGTCCTGCTCCTGACCAACAGGGAGAACGTAGGGGTGGACCAGGCGGGATACTACTACAATCTCAGTCCGGTGAGGAGCAAGCTCGCAGCCATCGCCGCGGATTTTGTCAGGAATCAATTGAAGGATAGGTGAATGGATCATAAACTCATGGAAATTCTGAGAAGATGTATCTGATATCGGTCGTTATCGCCGCTCTGCTGTTTCTTCTGCCGCCGAATGTGTCGCCGGTAGTTACGGGGTCCGCCACATCGCACATGTTGAGTCAGGTCAGGGGAGAAGACAGTACGGTAGTCGCCAGGCAGAATCCTTCTCCGATGGTCGACTACACGCGTGCCCACAGGCGCATAACGAAGCGGGACTATCCCGGCCTCGATTTCAAGCTCGGCGGCATTCTCCCGAAAGATGTTGACGTATTTGTGCCGGAGAAAGATATGCATGGGAAGAAATTTGACCTGTTGCTACACTTTCACGGGGCGAATTATGTCGTGAGATACGCGGCGACGCGATACCCGGGCCACTTCATAACGGCCTCGGTGACGCTGGGCAGCGGGTCAAGCGTTTACGGCAGGCCGTTCCGGGACTCGACGAGATTTCCGACCCTTATCGATTCCATCAAGTCCGAGGTAGCCGCGCGCCTTCATCGGGGAATAAAACTACGACGGATCATTCTGAGCGGATGGAGCGCCGGCTACGGAGCAGTCAGGCAGATATTGAGTACTTCTGATAACTACAACATGGTGAGCGCGGTTCTGCTGCAGGATGGAATTCACGCGAGTTATATCCCCGACGGCGTTCCATTAGCCGAGGGTGGTAGAATAGATTCGCTGGATTTGCAGACTTTTCTCAAACTTGCCGCCGATGCTTCCCGCCCCTCTTCAAAGAAGAAATTTCTCATCACACATTCCGAGATTTTTCCGGGCACGTTTGTCAGTACGACTGAAGCCTCCCACTACATACTCAGCAGATTGGGGATAAAGGAGATTCCCGTTCTGAGGTGGGGCCCGTTGGGGATGCAGCAATTGAGCATCGCACGCCGCGGCCATTTTGCAGTGTACGGCTTTGCCGGCAACACAGCCCCCGACCACATCGACCATTTCGAGTCGCTCTACTATTTCCTTCCGAAGCTGATGAAGCTCTGAATACGGCCGCACGTGGGCCGGCAGCGTTCTATGTGCGGAGGCACGCGAGGGCCAGGACTTCTCCGGATATTTCTTTCCAAAGCCTGTGTTATATTGCACAGAATAAATCCTTCTTACGTTATTCCGAGCGAGAGCAACAGATGCCGAACTGAACGTGAAAGAAATATTCCGAGGGAAAAATGGGATCCGAGGGTACCAATATGACAGTCAGCCAATTTTGTATGCTGAGGCAACGTCTCATTAGCCTCTCCGTCTGCAGTGTTTTGTGCGTGACCGGGTCAATCCCGTCCGCCATTGCCAGCCAGAAGAACAACCGGGCGGCCTACCTTAACCCGAAACTACCCGTAGAAAGACGAATCGACGATCTTCTCCGGCACATGACGCTGGAGGAGAAAGTCGGCCAGATGTGCCAGTTCAACGGATATACTTCAGGCTCATCGCGGCTCGCAGCGGAAGGGCGAGTGGGTTCCTTTCTCAACATTGTTTCCCCGGAAGAGATAGATGAGGTCCAGCGCGCGGCCGTAGACAGTTCAAGGCTCGGGATTCCGATTCTTTTCGGACTCGACGTGATCCACGGCTTCTCGACAATCTTTCCGATTCCGCTCGCCGAAGCAAGCACATGGGATCCGGAGCTGGTCAGGGAGTGTGCATCCACCGCTGCCACCGAGGCTTCTTCACAGGGAATCAGGTGGACATTCTCGCCCATGGTCGATATTGCACGCGATCCGAGGTGGGGTAGGATAGCGGAAGGAGCGGGTGAGGATCCATATCTGGGAATGGTGATGGCCCAGGCGCAGGTTAGAGGTTATCAGGGCGACAGGCTCTCACCGCAAAGCAAACTCCTGGCTTGTGCGAAGCATTATGTCGCTTACGGAGCAGCAGAGGGTGGCCGCGATTACAATACGGCTGAGGTATCCCAAAGGACTCTGAGAGAAGTTTACCTCCCGCCGTTCAAAGCGGCAATAGATGCAGGGGCCGGAACGATCATGAGCGCGTTCGACGACCTCGATGGCGTTCCTGCCAGTGCCAACCCGTTCACTCTGAGAACCATACTTAGGGGCGAGTGGGGATTTAAAGGTTTCGTGGTCAGCGATTGGGACGCGGTGGGCGAATTGATAGCTCATGGAATTGCATGCGATTCGGCCGAAGCGACGCAGAAGGCGGTCATGGCAGGAGTCGATATGGACATGGTAGGCCCGTATCCCGATAATCTCGCGAGACTCGTGCGGTCGGGAAAAGTACCGATGAAAGTAGTCGACGACGCAGTCCGTAGAATTCTCCGAATCAAGTTTGAACTCGGACTCTTCGAGAATCCCTATGTCGATGTCGCGAAGGCCAAATCGGCGCTTCTGCTCCCGACATATACAAATCTCGCGAGAAAAGAGGCGCGCGAAGCGATAGTCCTGCTCAAGAATGAGGGAAACATTCTGCCCTTGAGCAAGGATGTGAAATCGGTGGCTGTCATCGGGCCCCTTGCAGACGACCGGCACGACATGCTCGGCTGCTGGCATTGCCAGGGGGAGCCCGACCCGGTCGTTAGTGTCCTTGACGGCATCAAGGCAAAACTCTCGCCCAAAACGGAAGTGTTGTACGCAAAAGGGTGCGGCATCACAGACACTTCGACCGCCGGTTTCGCGGAAGCTTTGAGCGCAGCTGGCAAGGCTGATGTGGTTATCATGGCAGTCGGCGAAAGCGGCGATATGACGGGTGAAGCAGAGTCAAGGTCGTCGCTTAATATACCCGGAGTGCAGTTGAGACTCATTAAGAAAGTTGTCGCCCTCGGCAAACCTGTTGTGGAAGTACTGATGAACGGGCGGCCGCTTTCAATTACCTGGTCTGCCGGCCATGTACCTGCAATTGTCGAGAGCTGGTTCCTCGGCACGGAGGCCGGAAACGCCATAGCAGACGTGCTGTTTGGCGACTATAACCCGAGCGGTAGACTCCCCGCTTCTTTTCCGAGAACTGTCGGACAGGTCCCGATTTACTATGATCACATGAACACCGGCCGTCCGGCCTCGCCTACGGACCACTATACGTCCAAGTACATCGATCTTCCGTCTGGTCCTCTGTATCCGTTCGGATTCGGCCTTAGCTATACACAGTTCAAGTATTCGAACCTCAGAGTTGTCGACGATCCGAAGGTGCCCGACCAGTTTGTCGTTACGGTTGACGTAAGAAACACAGGCAAACGGTCCGGAGACGAAGTAGTGCAGCTCTATATTCGTCAGACCTGCACCTCCGTTACCAGACCGGTCGAGCAGCTCGCCGGCTCCAGTAGAGTAGGGATTGCACCGGGTCAGACTAAATCAGTGACGTTCACGCTTACGCCGTATGAGATTTCGTTCATCAACGCACACATGAAGAGGGTTGTGGAGGCAGGCAAGCTGGAAGTGATGGTTGGAGGGAGTTCTGCAGACGTGACTTCAACCACCACAATGATTCGGAAGTCGATGGAAATCGGCAACAAAGTGGAGATCCAACAGTAGTCTGATTCAATGCACGCGGCAAACAGGGAACCTCGCAGGAACCGGAGCGCTTGTGAGATCGGCAGCTTCAAGCTCTTCCGGGACAGCGCGGTTCAAATCGATAAGAGCTGGGTCCCGGCGATATATCTCGTTCTATTGGCCGGCACACCTGCATTTCGGGCGTAGTCGGGCCACTGGTCGACGACGGCTACCACCCTCTCGATTATTTCGGCCGCTTTTCTTACGCCGAACTGCCTGGCGACAGCGAGCAAGTCTTCACGGGTAATATCTTCACGTTTTCCGTTCACGCTCAGCTGGTGTCTGCCTGTCCAGGGGCTGTTCTTATTGAATGCCCACGTGACGTCGAAAGCCGGCGATAACCTCCACTTCCCGTCGGTGCCCATGGTAAATGCCATATTCCTGGTGTGGTCGTCCTGGTTGCGCGCGACCACGTTGAAGACCATTCGGGTGAACAACTCGTCGAGGGACGGATAGCCCAGGTCGAGCCTCTGCATTACGGCGAAGACCTGCTCGTACCCATATGCGCCGGGGAGGTTGTAGTCGAAGTGAGCCAGCCCGCAAAGCGATTGCATGTGGATCTTGCTTCCGTCGTCTGTGCGGTCGAATCTCCGGGTCATGAAGTGAGCGCGCCCGCCTTCTTCCATGAGCCTGCTCTCTCTCATTTCGATTCCCGCATCGACCGCCATGCGATGGTACGCGTATTCGATCCTCCCGTATCCCTGAGGATCTCCCAATGCCTTGTCGCTCACACCGTCGAATTTAAGTATCCATTGTTCGAAACCCTTCGGCGGTGTCACCTGGCCCGACCTGACTTCTCCCGTGGCAGGGTTCCAGGCGATTAGGGCCTTGGCGCGCGCACCTCCGGCCGACGTGCCGATCCGAATTATCGTGTTGAGCGCGTCCTCTTCATCGCCCAGATTTACGGTAAGCGATTCGCGGTCGTTGAGAACCTGATTCGCGAGCTTCGTGAGCTCGGCTATTTCAACGGGAGTAGTCCTGGTCGATTGTCTGACCAGAGCCGGCTTGAACTCCAGCGCCCCCATACCACGGGAGCCTATGTAACATAGCCGCTCGACGGAGCTGAAGTCGTCGGGCGAGCGTCCCTGCCTGGCGAGCCAAACGTTGATCAATGCGTTACCGAACCTGTCGGGAAGCGAGTCTGCGAGTAGGCCGGGCAGCCCGCGAAATGTGTCCGGGTTCAATCCGGCAAAGGAGAATATTCCTCTTCTCCGGGGGAGTGTGATGGGGGAAATCTCGAATCCGTTATCTATGAACGACGGGTCGTATTCAAATTCGGCGAGCTGTCGCTCGGGATTCCACGCGACCGCGCCGACCCGCTTTCCCCAGAGAAAGACATTCGCCACCGTCGGTCTTCTGATGTCAACTGCCATCGCCACCGCTCTTCCGGTTTAATCGCCGCCCGCGATTTCCCGACGCCTCTTTTCTTTTCCTGCCTGCCAGCCGGGCGAGTTCCAGCGGACTCACGCCGGGTTCGGGAAGAAAGTTGTCGAGCTGTTCTATTTTGCTGAGCGCGCGCAGAACTCTGATGAGGCTCCCGAGCGTACAACCCGCTCCGTTCTCGAGCCGCTTAACGACATTTAGTCCGATCCTCGCCGTCGAAGCGATCTCGGTCTGCGTGCGGTTCTGGTTCAATCTCTCCTGCTTAATTCGCCCGCCTATCTCTCTCAGGACGGCCGCATCGGACATTTCATTGAAATTCATAACTGTCACCTGGATCTCAACGTTAATATAAACTGAATAAGGCGATTTTTCAAATAGTAATATAATCTTTTAATAGTCTCTATAAGGCATTTGCTTCATGATACAGGCTAAATATAGTATGTAAATCTATTTTGAAATTTGCCGTGCCGGTGCGAAATGACTTAGGAACTGTACCGCTTTGTCGTCCCTGCGATAAGGGAGTCTTGACAGGAAACCGAACTTCCTGGACTTCGGGATAATGGATATTTCTTCGGCGGCTGGAATGTCGGGGCGTGTCATGGTACTGGCAAATGTCAATGCCGGCGGCTTATTGCAGACATCGGGAGCGAATGTCCGGCAATGTCTGATCGCATTGTCTTGTAAGCGGAATTTCTGCGAGCTTAAATCATCCGTCGGTTCCAAGCACCTGAAGGCGGTTTGCCTCCTGGAGTCCGTTCGAAGGTTGAGAATTATTCACCATCTTCTTTGGACAGCTCGATTCTCCGGGCCGGTTCAACGGAGACTCAGTTTGAATCTAACCGCAGAGAAAGGAGAGGAGGCGCGAAGATCGCAAAGGAGAATAAACTTAGTCTCTGCGTCCTCGGCGCATTCACCGCGCTCTTCGCGGTTGAAATAAGCTTGAGGCCGCCCCTAAGTCTGAAACTGAGCCAGTACCACCGGTTCCATATCCTCGCAATCTATAACTATATTTAATATAATTCAGAAAGGCAGATTCATACATGAAGCAGATTGTGCTGGTTTTGCTATTGTCGGTACTTTCCTTTTCGCAGGGATCAGCGGCACAGGAAGGTATTAACGTCGTTCCGAGACCCAACTTCGCCGAGCGTTTCGCCGGGACCTTCGTATTCTCCAACTCGGTTCCGATCGAATATGCCGGCAATTCGGATGCTATCGCCATCTATCTGTCGGGTCAACTGAAACTCTTCACGGGCATCTCCCCGGAGCTTCGCCCATACTCTGCGGCGCAGTCCGGACCGGCGATAGTGATTTTCCTCGATAGCTCTCTGGTATTGTCTAATCCTGAATCCTATGTGTTGACCGTCTCGGAATCGGGTGTGGCATTGAAGGCAAGGACCCGGGCGGGTCTCTTCATGGGAGTCCAGACTCTTCTTCAGCTCATTCCCATTTCCGCTTCCGGAAAGCTTCAAGCCTCCTATCGAATGCCGTGCTGCAGGATTCTGGACCAGCCCCGATTCGGATGGCGCGGCCTGAACCTCGACTGCGTTCGTCACTTCATGAGCGTTCCCTTCATTGAACACCTTATCGACCTTATGTCCTACTACAAGTTCAATGTGTTTCATTGGCACCTTACCGACGACCAGGGATGGCGAATTCAAATCAAAGAGTATCCGAAACTCACGAAAATCGGTGCATGGAGGAAGGAGCCCGATGGGAGCATTTACGGCGGGTATTATACACAGGAGCAGATACGAGAAGTAGTTGCATATGCAAGAGAGAGATTCATCACTGTTGTACCGGAGATAGAGATGCCGGGGCACTGCACGGCATCTCTGGCGGCTTACCCGGAAAACTCGTGTACGGGCGGCCCTTTTGAAGTGGGTACCCGATGGGGAGTCTACAACAGCGTTTACGACCCCGCCAGGGAATCGACGTTCACATTTCTAGACAGTGTATTGACAGAAGTGATGGGGCTTTTCCCCTCGCACTTCATACATATCGGCGGTGATGAAGTGGTTAAAGAAGAATGGAAGAACAATGCGGGCTGCCGCGAATTAATCAAGGCAAAGGGGCTCGATGGGACGGACGGGTTACAAAGCTATTTTGTGAGAAAGATCCAGAAATTCGTTGAATCGAAAGGAAGGCAGATAATCGGGTGGAACGAAATACTTGAAGACGGCGGGCCCGATTCAGGAGCAGTAATCGAATCGTGGCAGGGTATCGACGGCGCACTTCAGGGTGTCAGGAAAGGATGCTACGCGATCATGGCCCCCGGAGAATATACATACCTCAGCAGGGATCCGTCGAATCTCCCGCTGGATTCGGTCTACTCATACAATCCCATGCCAGCAGGCCTGACTCGGGACGAACAGAAACGCATCCTTGGGATCGAGGCGAGCATGTGGTCCGAACACGCCCCCCAGGACAGCGTCATCGGACTCCTCTTCCCGAGACTTCTCGGGATTGCCGAGGATGCATGGACAATGCCGAAGGAAAAGAACTATGAGAATTTACATGCCAGACTCAAGACGCAGTACAAGCGCCTCGAATTTCTTGGAGTAGAATATGGACTGGAAGGGAAGGCGGTCTCGTACAAGCTGAAGTACGACCAGGCAAGCAAGCGATTCACAGTTTTGCTCAGGCCTGAGCAGTCGGGCATAGTGATACGGTTTACAACGGACGGGACACCGCCGACTCTCGCTTCGCGCGAATATCAACGGCCGATAGTCGTCGGGGGCACAACGGAGATATTTGCGCAGGCCGAGCTGAACGGACGTATGACCGGAGTTCCTCTGGAACTGGGGCTGATATCCGACAAAGCCCTCGGTGCGCGCATCAGAATGAAGGAGCCGTATTCACCGCAATACTCCGGCGGGGGAACCAAAGCGCTTGTCGACGGCATCCGGGCCACGACAAGTTTTACCGATGGACTCTGGCAGGGTTATCACGGTAGCGACATCGAGGCAACGCTCGACCTCAGAAAGGCGGATAGCATTTCGCATATCGGCGCCGGCTTTCTGCAGGACGAGGAAGACTGGATCTTTTTGCCGAAGAGTGTCGAATTCCTGGTGTCTGCAGACGGGATACATTTCCACAGCGTGGGGACTGTCAGGAATGATGTTCCGGAAAGTGATCCAAATGTCACAAAGAAAGACTTCGTCGCGTCATTTTCAGAAATGAAAGCGAGGTACATCAGGATGGTAGCAAGGAGCGTAGGGGTATGTCCTTCCTGGCACCCCGGTGCGGGGCATAGGGCATGGACGTTCGTTGACGAGATTTTTGCAAATTAAGTTATTAAGTAATTTGTAGCCATGGTTCGGCCGATGATGCGCTCTCGGAAACAGTCGAGTTCTCATATTTTGATACCTGACGGAAATGGAAGGATGAATCAGCACAACTTCTTTACAGAATGAGAGGGAAGAACGATGAGGAAATCACTATCTGTTCTGGGAATCATTTTCATGTCAATTATGCTTGCCGGTCAGTCGCAAGCATCCACCGCAGACAACAGCAGCGCATACGCGAAGAGGATGCAGTGGTGGACCCACGCGAGGTTCGGCATGTTCATTCACTGGGGGATCTATTCGGTGCCGGCAAAGGCGGAGTGGTATATGAACAACGGCCACATCCCGCGCGTACGTTATGAAGAATACGCGAAGGAGTTCGACCCGGTGGATTTCAATGCCGATCGGTGGGTGAAGCTGGCGCGAGACGCAGGCATGAAGTATCTCGTGATTACGTCGAAACATCACGACGGATTCTGCATGTTCAACACGAAGGCGACGCGCTACAATGTTGTCGATGCGACGCCCTGGGGAAAGGACCCGCTGAGGGCCCTCAGCAAAGCGTGCCGAAAATACGGAGTGCGTTTCTGTGTCTACTATTCGATAATGGACTGGCACAGCCCCGACCAGGGGGCTTATGAACCGAGCAGCGTGGACCCGACTTACAACCCCACGCACTTCAAGCCGGGGAAGAAAGCGGCTTACATAAAATACATGAAAACCCAGCTCAAAGAGCTCATCACTCAGTACCATCCGGGAGTAATCTGGTTCGACGGCGGTTGGATGGACGGATGGACCAGGAACGATGGCCGGGAGATTTATGAATATCTGAGGAAGCTCGACCCGGAGATAATTGTGAACAACCGGGCCGGGGTCGGCGACTATGAGACGCCGGAACAATACATACCGCCCGACGGTATCCCGGGCCATAATTGGGAAACCTGCATGACAATCAACGACGACTGGGGCTACAACGCGTCGGATCTCAATTTTAAATCCGCCGGTATGCTTATCCGCGACCTGGTGGATATCGTGAGCAAAGGGGGTAATTTCCTCCTAAACGTCGGTCCTACTGCAAAAGGAATTATTCCGGAGCCGGAAGCAAACCGGCTTGAAGCGATGGGGCGATGGCTTCGCACAAACGGTGCCGCAGTCTACGGCACGACTGCAAGCCCGTTCTCGACAAAGCTTCCGTGGGGCCGTTGCACACGCAAAGGCGACAAGCTGTTTCTGGAAGTGTTTCGATGGCCTTCCGACAGGAAACTTGTCGTCAACGGGTTATACTCGATGCCTCGGCGGGCATCGGTCCTCGGCGAGAAAAACGCCGGTGAACTTCGGGTCGGGCGGGAAAGAGACGCGGTAGTCGTCGATCTTCCAGCAGATGCGCCCGATACAGTATGCACCGTGGTCGAGCTGGACTTTTCCGGTGCGCCGGTAGTTTACAGCCCTCCGGTGATCAGGTCGGAAGCCGGCATATTTCTGCATACGCTGGAGGTGAGGATCGAGCCTGAATATGAGAATGCTCAAGTCCGTTACACCCTGGACGGAACTGTCCCTACCAAGCAATCTCCTAAGGTTGAAGGTCCGATATTGCTGAGCAACACCGCAGTCGTCAAGGCGGAGTGGTTCAGGGACGGGCGGCCTGTAAGCGGTGTTTCAAGCGCTGAATTCGCGAGAGTAAACCCGATTCCTGCCGCAAATATTACCAACCCTGAGAACGGAATCAATTATGATTACTTCAAGGGGCAATGGGATTCGATTCCGGATTTCGGGAGCCTTGCTCCCAAATTGCGGGGAAATCTGTCGGGTTTCCTGCTTCCGGATGTCAAACCGACAGTTGATTTCGGTGTACACTTCAGCGGATATGTGCGGATACCTGCCGACGGCGTCTACACTTTTTACACGTCTTCCGACGACGGGAGCATGCTCTACATCGGCGATTCACTCGTCGTGGACAACAACTATCTTCACGGGTTGACCGAGAAGAGCGGGACAGTGGCGCTGGCAAAAGGGTACCATAGAATTTCTGTCGAATATTTCCAGGGTTCCGGCTCGGATTCGCTCGCGGTTTATTGGGAGGGTCCCGGTCTGAAAAAATCGATTATACCGGCCGGACAGCTCTTTCGGTCGAAATGAAAACTCGGCCTGCTGTTAAAAGCACAAAGAGAGAATAATAAGTAATAAAAAAGAGTTGCGTGCGATGGAGAATATCAGCCTACGAATTAAGGTGTGGAGTCGTCTGTTATTGGCTCTTTTCATCTTGTCTATTACTGCCGGCCACTCTAGCGCCCGGCCTGCCAAACACACATTCGCGGTTTCCGGAAACCAATTCCTGCTCGACGGGAAGCCGTTTCAGATAATCAGCGGCGAAATGAACTATGCCCGGATTCCTCGGGCTTACTGGCCGGAAAGACTGGAAATGGCAAAGGCTATGGGCCTGAATGCGATTGCCACTTATGTGTTCTGGAATTATCAGGAACCGCAAAAAGGGAAGTTCGATTTCAAGGGCCAGCACGACATCACGGAATTCATCAGGGACGCCCAGCGTGCCGGGCTCTGGGTCCTGCTCAGGCCGAGCGCGTACGCCTGCGCGGAATGGGAGTTCGGTGGATATCCGTACTGGCTTCTCACGGAGAAAGGATTGAAAGTCAGGAGCATGGATCCGAAGTTCATCGCGCTCATGAAAGAATATTACGGCGAGCTGGGAAAGCATCTTGCATCTCTCCAGATTACGAAGGGCGGCCCGATCATCATGGTACAGGTCGAAAATGAATACGGATCGTATGGAGATGACAAGGTGTATATGAAGACAAACGAGAAGATGCTGCGTGCAGCGGGGTTCGATGTTCCCTTCTATACCTGCGACGGAATCACCCTCGTTTCCAGGGGTTCGGTGGAGGGCGCTCTCCCGGCAATCGACGGTTCGACGGACATAAACGAGATAAAGAAAGTCGTTGAGCAGAACCATCAGGGACACGGGCCGTTCTTCATTGCCGAGTGGTATCCCGGGTGGTTCGACAGCTGGGGAAAGCCTTTTAATGCCGTCCCCGCCAGGGATTGCGCACCCGACTTCCAGAAAGTCCTCGCGAGCGGGCTTTCCATCAACATGTACATGGCGCACGGTGGTACCACCAGAGGCTTCATGAACGGCGCGAACTACAGCGACGACAGTCCTTACTCGCCGCAGACGAGCAGCTACGACTACGATGCGCCGATCGACGAGGCGGGAAATGCGACCCATAAGTTTTATGCCTTTAGAGATATCATTAAGAAATATCTGCCCGACGGCGAAAAGCTTCCGCCCGTACCGGCGCCCGTCAGGACCATCTCGATTCCGAAGACGAAGCTGGAATATTCCGCCGACCTGCTCCAAATTCTCCCCACTCCTATTCACTCCCAAACACCCCTTACATTTGAGGACATTAATCAGGCTTATGGATATGTCGTGTATCGGACCGTGCTCAAAGGTCCGGAGAAAGGCGAGCTTGACATCAATCGTCTCCGTGACTACGGAATTGTTTTTGTCAATGGAAAGAGGGTTGCGGTTCTTAACAGGATGCTGAAACAGGATAGCTGCAGAGTTGAACTGCCCGCCGGCATGGACACACTCGACATCTTCGTCGAGAACCTGGGTAGGATCAACTACGGCAAGTACATCAACGACAATCGGCAGGGAATTACGAAGGAGGTCCTTTTCAATAATCGTGAACTGAAAGGGTGGCAAATCTACGGCTTTCCGTTCGCCAACGAGCCTCGCATAACGACCCGCATGAACCGTAGTTCTGAATACCCCGTCGTCAGGGCCGGAAGCTTCGTACTGAAGGAGGTCGGCGACACGTACCTCGACATGAGAGACTGGGGAAAGGGAGTCGTCTGGCTGAACGGGCACAATCTCGGAAGGTACTGGGATATCGGCCCACAGCAGACTATTTACGTCCCGGCACCATGGCTGAAGAAAGGGAAGAATGAAATAGCCGTCTTTGAGGAACTCAATCTCAAACAGGATGAGATATCATCCATCGACCATCCGATCTTGAACGACCTGCGGAAAAAGTAGACCGAACCGGGAACCGATGACAGCGGTCGCACACTTAAGCTCACGTTAGTTGCAGGGGGAAAAGACAAAGCCATCGTGAAATCTCACCCGGCAAGTGTCTTTTCTCGTCGGTCCCGGCGTATCGATACGCGATGTCGTCTAATGGACGATAACCTCGTCGGTGAACATGAAAGACGGACTGCCGGCCGCCGGATGCCACGAAGGTAGCGGGCCCGGGTAAACTCCGATCACTTTGATGTAGCGTGTTCTGGTATTCGCAAATTTCCCGGTGAATCTGTGAATTATGGTTCCCAGCAGCCGCCTGGAAATTCTATTTCGTATGATTCTTTCGAGTCGGAAATCGCGGCCGTTCCGGGAGAAATATATCTTTACTTCCTTCGGAAGCAGTACCCAGCTGAAGCTGTTCTGCATGAATCGAATCGCGACGCTTTTAATTGCAGTCTCATGCTTTAGATCCAGGACTATGTCGACATTCTGTCCCTGGAATCCCTGCCAGCGGCCGTCCGCGAGACTGGTGGAACCGAGCAGACCGTCTACGAGGGCAGAGTCTCCTCCTGCGGCGTAAGCGGGGTTGTAACGGCTCCAGGTCGAGTAGAGCCTGTACAGTTTGCCGATTGCCTTGTCGACAAGTATGTATTCCTCGCTCTGCGACGCCAGCTCACCATTTTCAAAAGTGCCGGCTCGTACC
>JBJKPN010000022.1:0-12887 GCA_046706365.1 Candidatus Kryptoniota bacterium
ACAAGCAGCGGGTGGGTCGACGACCAGTATCAAGGCGACAGGAGACCATACATGTCCACTGGACCGATCAGAATGAGTGTCGGAGACACTGCGGAATTTGTCGTTGCGACAATGGGAGCGCTGGGCCTGAGCAATACCGCCAGTCTCAGCATCCTTGACCTGACGGACCTTTATGCACAAGCCGCATTTGACGGCGCAATCTCGGGTGAAGTAACGGGAATCAGAACCCAACAACCCTTGATTCCCCACAGCTTTTCTATCGATCAGAATTATCCCAACCCTTTTAACCCTACAACCGTTATCAAGTTCGCAGTTCGTAATTCCGGGTTGGTGAGTCTGAGAGTCTACAACGTTCTCGGCCAGAAAGTGGCAACCCTTGTAAACGGGTTTCAGGTCGGGGGAGCTCATACTGTTGTCTTCGACGGTTCGAAGTTAGCGAGCGGAGTGTATTTCTACCGTCTGACAGCTCCCGGTATCAACCTGGTCAGGAAAATGCTGCTGGAAAAGTAGAGATTTCCTCGATGCTGCCTCGCGGGAGACTCGGCAGAGGTCTTACTCCTGTGAGGCAGCAACACATCACCGGAGTCGGGGTGCAAAGACATATCATGATCGTACCCTTTCCACGTTGTACCCTCAAGACCCTCTTCGCATTGAATCTTTCTCTCCCTCTCGGTATCTTTTCCCGTTGAAAGCTTAAGGCAGGAGTTGTGCTGACACCGGAATCATCAATCGCTGTCTTTCATACTGTGAATTCAGAAACCTACCGATTCATTTCCATCATTCAATATTACAGAGGGCAAAATGGCTGACGAGACCGTTCTCAAGAGATTTCTCCGTTATGTCGCTATCGATACGCAATCGAAAGAAGAGTCGGACACTTATCCGAGCACTTTGAAGCAGCTCGATCTGTTGAATCTGCTGGCAGATGAACTGAAAGGGCTCGGCGTGCCTAAGGTAGAGATTGACCAGTACGGTTACGTCATGGCAACGATTCCTTCGAACGTAAAGGTACGCGTGCCGGTCATCGGACTCATCGCTCACGTCGATACTTCTCCTGAGGTGACCGGTGCGAACGTGAAGCCGCAGGTGATCGAAGAGTACAAAGGGGGCGACATAGTGCTGCCGGGCGACCCGAGCATCGTCATCAAGGAATCCGAAAATCCTTCTCTCAAGCTCGCGCTGGGGAAGTCGATAGTAACGACGGACGGAACGACGCTGCTCGGCGCAGATGATAAAGCAGGCGTGGCTGCCGTAATGACAGTAGTGCAGGAACTGATGGGCAATCCCAAAATTCCGCATGGCGAGCTGAAGATCGGGTTCACTCCTGATGAAGAGGTCGGAGCAGGCACAAAGTATTTCGACATTAAGAAATTCGGAGCGGAATTCGCTTACACTGTCGACGGCGATACCCCCGGCGAGCTGAACAAAGAAACCTTCAGCGCGAACTCCTGCATGATTACCGTTGAAGGACGCGACATTCACCCCGGCACGGCCAAGAACGTGATGGTAAATTCCGTCCGCGTCGTCTCCGAAATTATCGCCCGGCTGCCGAAGAATATTGCGCCCGAAACGACGGAAGGCTATGAACCTTATATCCATCCCTATATTCTCGAAGGCGGAGTGGGAAAGTCCTCAGTCAAGCTGATCTTCCGAGATTTCAGGACCGAAGGACTCGATGACCTGAAGAAGATCGTGGAAGAAGTTGTGGCCCAGGTGCAGGCGCTTTTCCCGAAGGCGAAGATCAGCATGAAAGTCACCGAACAGTACCGGAACATGCGCGAAGGAGTGGAGAAAGACAGCCGCGTCGCAGATTACCTGTTCGAAGGTGCGAAGAGAGCGGGTCTCGAGCCGGAGTGGAAACCAATTCGCGGCGGGACGGACGGTTCAAAGCTTACCGAGGCGGGCCTTGCGACGCCGAACGTGTTTACGGGCGGTGCGAATTTTCACGGCCGCATGGAATGGGTGAACGTCTGGGGAATGGAGAAGGCGGTCGATACGGTGCTGAAAACTATTCAGATATGGGCGGAGAAGAGCAAGTAGGTAGTATGTAGTAGGTAGCAGGGAAGATGCTGCAGGAAGAAGCAGGAAGGACGTGAAGCCGGTGAATTTTCCGTTCTGAGAATGTCGACAGGTGCATCAGAGGCTTGGTCGGGGGACTGAACCGAATTCCATATAAATAGATTCTGAACGCTGAAAGTAACTTCATCATTCATAAGGAGTTGCAATGGACCCGTCTGAAGAAGAATCCAGGACTCTTCCTGAAAATGCATTCACGGAATTAAAAGAAGGGGAAGAATATCATCCTGTAATGTCGCCGGGGAAAGTCTACCCGGAAGTCACGCCATGGTCTGTCGCGTGGGGACTCGTGATGGCCGTGCTGTTTTCGGCCGCCGCCGCGTATTCCGGTCTGAAGATCGGACAGGTGTTCGAAGCGGCAATACCGATTGCAATACTCGCGGTCGGCGTGACCGGTCTCGCGAAGAAGCCGAACGGACTCGGACAGAACGTCATCATCCAGTCGATCGGCTCCGCGTCGGGAAGCGTAGTGGCAGGGGCGATATTCACGATACCGGCTCTCTACATACTCGCGCTTCCTGCGAGTTATTTCCACATGTTCATCGCCTCTGCGCTCGGCGGATTTATCGGAATACTTTTCCTGATTCCGTTCAGGAAATATTTCGTCAAAGACATGCACGGCAAACTCCCATTCCCCGAAGGAACCGCGACGACGGAGATTCTGGTCACCGGTGAAAAAGGTGGAAAGGAAGCGCTGGTGCTCGTGTTAAGCGGCATCATCGGCGGCGCGTTCGACTTCACGTTCAGCGCATTCGGCCTCTGGTCGGAGGTGGTGACCAGCCGCATCTTCGCATGGGGAGCTGCGCTTTCAGACAAGATGAAGATGGTGTTCAAGTTGGATGTCTCGGCAATGATCCTGGGACTCGGCTACATCATCGGTTTGAAATATTCGGCCATCATTGCCGCGGGCTCGTTCCTGTCATGGTTCGTGCTCGTTCCGCTCGTCTTTGAAATAGGAAAACATCTGACGACGCCGCTCGGAGCGGGAGTCACGACCCTGATTTCTCAGATGGGGCCCGCCGACATCTTCCAGAACTACGTCAGGCAAATCGGAATCGGCGGCATCGCAATGGCGGGAATCATCGGAATTGTCCGCTCCTCGAAGATAATCGCCGGCGCATTCAAACTCGCGTTCAACGAGATCGCCCACCGAAAGTCCGGAGAAGAAGGGACCGAACCGCGTACACAGACGGACATAAAAATGCTGTGGATAGTGACACTGATCCTTCTTACTTCTATTGCGATATTCGCCTTTTTCGTAATCGGGGTTGTCCCGTCACTCTACCAGGCTGTAGTTGCGCTCCTGGTCGTTGTCATTATATCGTTCCTTTTTACGACCGTTGCGGCGAACGCGATCGCAATCGTCGGAACGAACCCGGTTTCCGGAATGACGCTTATGACATTGATATTGTCGTCGGTGGTACTTGTGCAGATCGGGCTTACCGGGAAATCCGGGATGCTGAGCGCAATGATCATCGGCGGCGTAGTCTGTACCGCACTTGCCGTGGCGGGATCATTCATAACGGACCTCAAGATAGGCTACTGGCTCGGATCGACGCCGAAGAAACAGGAAACGTGGAAATTCCTCGGCGTTCTGGTTTCGGCGGCCACCGTCGGCGGTGTGATACTGGTTCTGAACAAGGCCTACGGCTTCACTGGCGAGCAGGGACTCGTGGCGCCACAGGCGAACGCGATGGCCGCGGTCATCAAGCCGCTGATGTCGAATGCGCAAACGCCATGGATGCTGTATATCGTAGGCGGAGTAATTGCCCTCCTGCTGGTAATCCTCAAAGTGCCGCCGCTGGCCTTCGCACTCGGGATGTATATACCTCAGGAACTCAACACGCCGTTGCTGGTCGGAGGCGCAATTGCGTGGTTCGTCTCGACCAGGAGTAAGAACGCAAAGCTGAACAATGCGAGGCTGCACCGAGGCACGCTGATCGCGTCCGGATTTATCGCGGGCGGTGCGCTTCTCGGCGTCGTAAATGCATTCCTGAAATTTATCGACATGCAGTGGTCATTCGGCTATAGCGGCTGGTACCATCTGCAGTGGGCTGAATCGACAGGCGGCGAGTGGGTCGGCCTCGGTATGTTCGTTCTCCTCTGCGCCTACGCTTTGTGGGATTCGATGAGAGCTAAGGAGTAATAGGGTGATGTGCGGGAGTTTAACTCCCGCACATCACTGGGTTAACTCCCGCACATCACTGGGTTAACTCCCGCACATCACTGGAACGAAACGCCATCCTCTTTTATATTTTTCCCATGAAAACTGTTCATCTTGTCAAAACAAACGAAGATATCATCGTTCCGAAGATATTCTGTCTGGGCAGGAATTATGCGAAACATGCGGCAGAAATGAAATCGGCAGTTCCGCAAAAACCTGTCGTCTTCATGAAACCGTCGAGTGCGATAGTCCAGGACGGCGGTAAAGTCGCGATCCCGGCAATGGCGACAGACCTCCACCACGAAACGGAAATATATTTCGTTATCGGAAGAGAGGGAAAGAACATTCGCCGGGAAGATGCGCGTTCGTATATATCGGCGATGGGAATCGGACTCGATCTCACGCTCCGGGATCTGCAGACGGAGCTGAAAAACGCGAGCCATCCGTGGCTGATATCCAAGGGTTTCGATGGCTCCGCGCCGATCTCGAAGGCCGTTCCCGTCGATGGGATCGATTTTGATTCTCTGGAGCTGAAGCTGATGGTTAACGGTCAGCCCCGGCAACAGGGGAGCTACAAGGACACGATCTTCAAAATAGAGGATGTGATAGCCTTCCTTTCACAGCTCTTCACCCTGGAACCCGGCGACCTGATCTTCACAGGCACGCCTGAGGGGGTCGCAAAACTGAATCCCGGCGACCAAGTCCACGCGGAGCTTGTCGGACACACGGCGCTGGATGTCGAGATCATCTGAGAATGCCGGTATCTTCGTTGCCCATTAGGAGCGGTCGAAGGCCGGACGCGTTCGATTCTTCGCCCTGCTCATTTCAGGAACATTCCATCGCTAAATCAAATCCGGACACGCCGGATTCACATGCAACAATGTCGGGGACTGACTTCTATCGATGAAAACACTATTACGATTTGCCTTGCTTTTTCTGTTTGCCTCCGGTTTGGCATTCGCACGCAATCCGGTATCAAATCCGAAGGCGCGGGAAGCTGAAACTTATTTATTTCCGACCGATGCGTCTCACCAGATAAACTCCGGTTTCGCCGACTACCGCAGGACTCACTTTCACGGCGGAATTGACATTTCCACAAACGGCAGGATCGGATACCCGGTCTATGCATCCAAGTCCGGTTACGTCTACAGGGTCTCGGTTTCGCCTTATGGTTACGGCAAAATGATCCTCTTGAAGCACGACGATTCGACCTACACGCTTTACGGGCACCTGTCCGAATTCGCGAACAAAATCCAGGCGAAAGTGGCCGAGGCTCAGGAGAATCTAGGCAAATACGGCGTGAGCCTCAGGTTTCAACCCGGAGAGATACCGGTCAGGCAGGGAGAAGTAATTGCCCGAACAGGGGCGACCGGGGTTGGAGGTCCGCATCTTCATTTCGAGATTCACGACTCGAACTACTCATTCATCGACCCCTTAACCTATCAGTCTGTCAATGTCTCGCGCTACCGGACTCCGAGGATATTCGACGTGGCGGTGAGGGAATACACTTCCGGGAAAGTGGAAGAGAGCAGAGTTACAAAATCGCACGGTCGGTATGCGGCAAGGAGGGAGTTCCATCTTGAAGAACCATTCTACTTCATTATTCACGCGGCGGATTCTTACGGACGAGGGCACTTCAAGCGTCCGCCCAAGTACGTCTCTCTGAAAATCGACGGCAAAGAGTCCATCTCCCTGAACCTTACCCGCATTCCGGCGGACGACTACCTCGACATCGGTTCACTGGTCGACCTTGACCTTTCGCGCGGATACAAAACCTATTACAAGCTCTGCGTCGACAGGGCGATTCCGTTCACCGTGTTCACGCCGGGCCGACCTCTAAGCGGTCTGGTGGACGGCAGATTCTCGAACGGAATTCACCGTTACGAAATCACGGTCGGCGATGAAGACGGAAATGATGTGACAGTCTCAGGCATGTTTGTCATGAATTTACCACGAGCGGCGACGATTGCCGGGAGTTCGGGCTACGATGACCCGCCGATCCCTTTGCCTTTCGAGGCAGTCACGTTCAAACCTTCGCCCTCACTCACGGTCGAGTTCCCCGCCAATTGTTTCACGAAGAAGGTCGATCTCAAGGTCGAACGGCTTTCCGCGGACGCATTCAGGATCGAGCCGGCGGACAGGCACACGAGAAAAAAATTCAAAGTCGTTTGGAAGGTGGACGATCCGAAGCTGCTTCTTTTCAGAAAAGTGCGCGATGGATGGAGCCATGTTCCCGGCAGGAATGACGGGAAGGTTCTGACAGCAGAGGTGGGTTACGAAACGGGGGAATTCGCACTTCTGCGGGATGACACGCCTCCGATCGTCGAAAGAATAAGATTTTCGAGTAAAAACCCGTTTTACAGGTCGGCGGCCCCGAAAGTGTTTAATAGAGTTTTTGTATATTTTAGAGTAGCAGACAGGCTATCGGGTGTAAATACGGACGACATCTTGCTGAGAGTTGGCAAAAATAGCTATTTGTGTGAATACGACGTCGACAAACATGCGGCTGTGTGTGCCGTTGACGCCGGATTGCTGCGGCGGCAGAAGAGAATTACGGTAGTCGTCGCAGACAACGCGGGCAATGAAAGAACAGTGGTTTCGAAAGTGAAATTCCGATGAATAGAGAAATCCCCAAGGCGTATTCGGCTTCCGAAGTAGAAGAGAAGTGGTACAAATACTGGCTCGACAATAAACTGTTCGAGGCCGGGCCGGACAAAGAAAAGAAGCCCTTCACGGTAGTCATTCCCCCGCCTAACATCACCGGCATACTTACAATGGGGCACGTCCTCAACAATTCGATACAGGACGTCCTCGTGAGATGGAAACGGATGAAGGGTTATGAAGCATGCTGGGTCCCGGGTACCGATCACGCGGGGATTGCAACTCAGAACGTTGTCGAGAAGAGTCTGATAAAAGAGGGGAGCGACAGGCACGCGCTCGGAAGGGAGAAGTTCCTCGAGCTCGTCTGGAAATGGCGCGAAGAGTACGGCGGCACGATCATCAAGCAGCTGAAGAAGCTCGGGGTGTCATGCGACTGGACGAGAGAAAGATTTACGATGGACGAGGGGCTCTCGCATGCCGTGCGGGAAGTTTTCGTCCGGCTTTACGAAAAGGGTCTGATCTACCGCGGGAAATACATCGTCAACTGGTGTCCCAAGGACCATACGGCAATAAGCGACGACGAGGTTGAATACCAGGAAAAGAACGGAAAGCTCTACTATCTCAGGTATCCGCTGGAAGACGGCACAGGGCATATTGTCGTCGCCACGACCAGACCCGAGACTATGCTCGGCGACGTCGCAGTCGCAGTGAATCCGTCGGACGAGCGGTACAAGCATATGGTCGGCAAGAACCTCGTTCTTCCGCTTGTCGGGAGGAAGATGAAGGTAATTGCGGACGAATATGTGGACAAGGAATTCGGAACCGGGGCCGTCAAGATAACCCCCGCCCACGACCCGAACGATTTCGTCGTGGCCGGCCGGCATGACCTGGAGAAAATTGTCGTCCTTGACATATCCGCGAAGGTCAATGAAAACGCTCCTGAGAAATACCGCGGCCTCGACAGGTACAAGGCGAGGAAAATGATCATCGAAGATCTGCAGGCGCTTGGACTCGTCGAGCAGATTGCCGACTACAACCTGAGTGTCGGAGAGTGCTACCGCTGCCACACTGTGATCGAGCCGTATCTTTCGGATCAATGGTTTGTAAAGATGAAGCCCCTTGCGGAGCCGGCGCTTAAGGCTGTCCGCGACGGGAAAATCAGATTCTATCCCGACCGGTGGGTTAAGACTTACGAACACTGGATGGAGAACATACGCGATTGGTGTATCAGCAGGCAGCTCTGGTGGGGACACAGGATACCGGTATGGTACTGCACGAAGTGCAATGAGTATGTAGTAAGCAGCAAAGAACCGCAAGGCACATGCGCGAAATGCGGCGGAGCCTCTTACAGGCAGGACGAAGATGTGCTCGACACCTGGTTTTCGTCGTGGCTGTGGCCGTTCTCCGTGTTCGGTTGGCCCGACGAAACCGAAGATCTGAAATTTTTCTACCCGACCGACGCACTGGTAACGGGACCCGACATAATCTTCTTCTGGGTAGCGAGGATGGTAATGTCCGGGCTCGAATTTCTCGGTGAAGTCCCGTTCAAGAACGTGTATTTCACGAGCATCATCCGCGACATGCAGGGGCGGAAGATGTCGAAGTCGCTGGGGAATTCGCCCGACCCGCTGGACGTGATCGGAGAATACGGGGCCGACGCACTGAGGTTTACGATACTCTATCTTGCGCCGCTCGGCCAGGATGTCCTGTTCGAGAGCAGCAAGTGCGAGATGGGAAGAAATTTTGCGAACAAGATATGGAATGCCGGCCGGTTTCTCCTGATGAACCGCGACAAGCTTAGCGTCACCGCCGCTCCCGACAGCGCGGTTTTCGATTTCGCCGACAAGTGGATAGTCAGCAGGCTGCATCATACGATACGCGACCTGAACAATGCTCTGGACAATTTCCGAGTAAACGACGCCACAAAGGTAATATATGATTTCATCTGGCATGACTACTGCGACTGGTATGTCGAGATGATCAAGGACAGGCTTACGCAGCCGATCGCCGGTTCGGAAGCGCAGGCAGAGCTGGCGCGTGCCATCATCCTCGCCAACGCCATATCGACATTCGAAACGGCGATCGAGATGCTCCATCCTTTCATGCCTTTCATCACCGAAGAAATGTACAGCCTCATCGAGCCCGCCCATCGGGGCAGCGTCATGGTCGCGGAATACCCGGAATCCGAGATACGTTTTATCAACGAGAGAGCGGAAGCGGAAATGCAGCTGGTCCAGGAGATTATAACCTCGATACGCGGGATGAGAAAGGAAGCGAACGTGCCGGTCAACACACAGGTCGAGGTGGTCGTGAAGCCGAAGGACGAAGAGACACTCGAGGTAATCTCCACAAACCAGTCATATATAAGGCGCCTGGCGAAAGTCGAGTCCCTGAGTGTCGGGTACGACCTGCGCAAGCCGGCAACTTCCGCAAGCGCCGTCGTGCGCGGAACCGAGGTTTTTGTTTCGCTCGAAGGGTTGATAAACGCAGAAGCGGAAAAAGGCCGGCTGGAGAAGGAGATAAACCGGCTGAAAGGCTCGATAGCAGGCATCGAGGCCAAACTTGGAAACGAACAGTTCATCCAGCGCGCCCCGGCGCAGGTCATAGAAAAAGAAAAAACAAAGCTCGAGTCGATGAAGCTCAGCCTTTCGAAGCTCGAGGAAAACTATCTGATGATAAAGTAGAAGTCAAAATTCAAAAGTCAAAGGTCAGAAAGGAGAGTCTTTTGAATTTTCCTTTTTGACTTATGATTCAAGCATCCGGAGAAAGAATGCCATCGTTTGATATCGTCAACCGAGTCGATCTGCAGGAAGTAGACAACGCCATCAACAACACCAAGAAGGAAATTGCCACTCGCTACGATTTCCGCGGCTCGCCTGCGGAAGTGAATCTCGATAAGAAGGAAAAAGCGATCAGGGTGGTCGCGGAACACGAGATGAGAATGGATGCGGTTATGGATATGCTGATGACCCACATGATTAAGAGGAAAATCGATCCGAAAGTGCTTCACCCCAAGCCTGTCGAACCGACTTCACAGGGTCACGTCAAGCGGGAGGTCTCTATAAAGGAAGGAATCGATACCGACACCGCAAAGAAGATTGTAAAGCTCATCAAGGACCGGAAGTTGAAGGTCCAGGCGTCAATACAGGACGAACAGGTGCGTGTATCGGGAAAGAAAATAGATGACCTTCAGGAAGTCATCAAGATGCTCAGAGGCGAAAATCTCGGGATCCCTCTGCAGTTTGTCAACATGAAAGACTGAAACTCAATTTCGAATTGCCCATTTCGGATTTCGGAACGGGGTCGTCTGCAGACTGTCCGAACATTACTGTTCATCTGCGGTCTTCTTTCCGATATTCGAAATTCGAAATCAGAAACGAGGAGAAATGACATTTACATTTACAAACATCGAATCGCCGGAAGGATTAATCGTAGTAACACCGTACGTCTTTAACGACGAGCGGGGATTCTTCATGGAGACCTACCGCTCTGACGAGTTTGAAAAAGTAGGCATAAAGGAGGAATTCATACAGGACAATCACTCGAGGTCCACCAAGGGGGTTATACGCGGACTGCATTTTCAGGTGGATCCGAGCGAGCAGTCGAAGCTCGTCCGATGCATCGAGGGGGAGATATTCGACGTCGCCGTCGACATGAGGCGGAAATCCGAAACGTTCGGAAAGTGGTTCGGCTTGATCCTTTCGGACGAGAACAAACGGATGCTCTACGTTCCGAAGGGCTTCGCCCACGGCTACTCGACTCTGTCGGAGGAGGCGGAGGTAGTGTACAAAGTCGACGATTATTATTCGCGCGAGGATGAGCGGGGAGTACTGTACAACGATCCCAACCTCGCGATAGACTGGCAGGTAACGAGCCCGGTAGTCTCGAGTAAGGACAAAGCCCTCCCCAAATTCGACCGGAACGCCGATTACTTCTGAGTGAGGAAGCCGGGCCGGTTTCGTTTGAAAAGAAGCGGAGGGCCTGTTCCGCTTTTCAGCTTTTAACCGGAGGAAGGTATGACTTATCAGCGCCGCATCAGGATAAGCACCGAGGCACAAGGCGATATGCACGACCTTACGGAAGAGGTGCAAAGGATAGTAACGGAATCCAACGTGGCTACGGGAACCGTCAACGTCTCCGTTGTCGGCAGCACCGCGGCGGTCAGCACAATCGAATTTGAGCCGGGCCTGAAAAAAGACCTGCCGCAGCTGCTCGACAAACTCATACCGCCGAGCAGAAACTACGGCCACGAACAAACCTGGCACGACGGCAACGGCCATTCGCACCTTCAGTCCTCACTCCTCGGACCGAGCGTGACGCTCCCCGTTACCGGAAGGAGACTCGCCGTCGGAACGTGGCAGCAGGTGGTAATGCTGGATCTGGACGTCAAGCCGCGGGACCGGGAAATTGTCGTAACAGTTTTCGGAGATTGATTTTGTTTTCCCTTGATACTCCCGATTGATGTACTATATATTTTGCCGAGAGGAGATCGAGAGAGGGTTCGCTGAAGGTTCGAGGATTTACTTGTGCAGGCCTTTGACGAGCTTCACATGCCGAATCTTGTGCAAAAAGGTCCGCGCACGGTTCGGCTTTTTTCTTATTCGGAGATGGTAAATGGCGGTAAGGGATAAATACCTGGCAGGAATATTAGTGCTCTTTTTCGCGGGTGTTGCGCTCGCGCAAAACACTCAACCTATATCTGTAATCTCGGAAGGAAGCAACTCGACGACGATTCAGGTGATTCCCGATTCCATGGGGGTCGACACGGTCACGAGCAACGGGGTAAGCGGGCTCAAACTTGTTTATAGAAATGTGGTGACGGAATTCAACAGCAAGGGCGACTATGTCCGCGAGTTCATCCCGGTTCTCGTCGGTGTTTTCTCAAAACAAATACGTGTTCAGGTGCTTCAGACCGACTACCGCACAGTCCAGATGATGGCTCCCTACCGGAGCCCGGCTTTTCCTGTCGAAGTAAAGCCCGCAGCTGTCTCTCGTTTTCTCTCCTACGATTCGCCGCTTGACCAGCGCAAACACATCGTGTCCATGATACGGGTCTATCCGTATTCATACGACAGCACCTCCGGGTCATACCAGGTGCTCTCCAGGATCGTGTTCCAGGTGACATCTGTGGGGAGCGGCGTAACGACGAAAAGCACGCCGACAGATTTACTGCTGTCGGGATCACTCGTGAATTATGATCAGGTCAAGAACGCCGTCGTGGCCCAGCCGACAGGGTTGTTCAAAACGGCGGCGGCGGGCGTCCTGTCGCAGGGGACCTGGTACAAGATGTCCGTTTACAAGACGGGTATATACAAGCTTTCATACTCCGACCTCAAGTCCGCAGGCGTCCCCGTCGACGGCGTAAGTCTGAACAGCATAAAGATTTATAACAACGGCGGTGAAATGCTGCCGGAGGACCCCACAGCCCCGCGACCGGGTGACCTCACTCAAAACGCGATATATGTCTACGATGCGAACGGGAACGGGACGTTCGGTCCCAATGATTATATCCTTTTCTACGGGAGAGGAACGAAGGGATGGAACTACGATTCTTCCGCAAACACATTGTCGCATTATATCAACAACTACTCCGACACCGATTATTATTTCATAACGTGGGGAGGCGGACAGGGAAAACGCATGCAGGTCGTGCCGAGCTTGCACGCCGGCACGTACTACCGCCCGCAGAGCTTCACTTCCGAGGTGTTCCAGGATACTTCGATGTACAATCTCCTGAATTCCGGCCAGGACTGGTACGGCCAGCAGCTCGCCACTCCTTCTTCCGGCGAGTCTAATACCTCGTATATTTATCTGAACACGCTTAATGGCCTGGATCATTCTCTCCCGATCACATACAGGCTCTCCCTGATTTCAAGAAGCGGTGGGGGGAGTTTCAATTATTTCACTGTCTACGAGAACGGAACCGGCACAGAGCTCGGTACAATAGTGGGCGGGACAGTCACAACGACCGGTGTATTCAGCGACCAGGGAGATTATGCATATCCTATTCCGGTCCAGACATTTACCGGATCGGGCGACCTGCCCA
>JBJKPN010000023.1:0-16492 GCA_046706365.1 Candidatus Kryptoniota bacterium
GCCTCATGTAATCAGGCAGTCTATAGGTATCGATCGGCCCCGGGTAAAGCTGGTAGTTCGGGAGATTCTGAATACCCGTGGAATAATTGTTCCACGCCGGAAGCGTGTTTACAAAATAGACCGACGACGGAACCGTAATCGGCTGACCGGTCGTGAAAATGAAATTGAGGCCGAGCAGCCACTGCGATGCGGATTTACGGGGCGGCTCGTCCCACCTTCCGCTGAATATGCTCCCTATGTTCCCGTTCAGGACAAAATTAACAACGGACGTCCTGTCCTGACGCGGGATGAACATGTTCCCCTGGTTGATGGCAGGGAACGTATACTCGGTTCTGGAAAGTGAGTAACCGATCCAGCCGGTCACGGCGCCTCCGTCCTTCCGCAGAAGAATCTCGAGCCCGTAAGATCTCCCATTCCCCTGCAGGAACACGTTCTCGTCGGACGTGTAAACCGGGCTGCCGCTCGAAAGGTAGTAACCCGGGATAGCCTGCGCATCCAGGTTGTAATTGTAGATATTTATGTTCCGGTAACTCTTGTAGTAAGCGTTGGTCTCAAGCTCGAGACTGTTCCCGATCTGCCTGTCATATCCGAGGATGAGATGTGTCGCACTTGAGTTGTCGATGTATTTTCCCGCCGGGAGCCAGATGCTCGCGAAGAACAACCTATCGACGCTGTCCATGTATTGGTGGTACACTCCCGCTGCAAATTTCAAGCTGCTGGTCCCGGAGAGTCTGTACTTGACCGACAATCTCGGGTCGAGGTGGGTGAAGGCGGTATCCGACCTGAAGTGTTCGAATCTCAGGCCGGCATCTATTTCCCAGAGCGGGTCCGGCTGCCACGATAAAATCGCGTAAGCGCTTTCTTTGCGAATGTTGCTCGAAAAGTCGATCAGGCCTCCGTTTGACATAAATGAATAAGTAACTCCGACCTTCTTTGCCGCGGCTCCGAGTTTCAAAGTCAAATCGTTCGAGACATAATAGCGCAGCCCTTCCCTCACGGTGTAATTCGATATCGTGTTTCGCTCGTTGAGGTTGGCTACGTGTGTGACATCGAAGTTCGAACCGAACCCGCTGTAGGACACCATGAAATCCGAAAGCAGCTTGGAACCGAAGACGTGGTTCCAGTTCAGCGAGCCCACATTATTCTTCCAGTTATAAACGACGAGAGGGCTCTGCGGGTCGCTGCTGTTGATCTGGAAATTGAGGAAATCTCCGCTGCCGAAGTAATTGAATGTAAGATTATCCCTGTCGTCGAGCTGGAATTTACCCGTAACGTTGCCGTCGTCGAAATAGTAGTTGGGGATGTCGCTTATGAATTTCGCGTATGTCTGGTCGATGTACGTACGCCTGAAGGAAGCGGCTACCGAGCCGAACGACCACACGGGCATCTGCACGGTTGCGCTCGCCGCGATGAGACTCACGTCAGCTTCGCCTTTCACCTTTTTGCGATCGCCATTGAGTTCGGTAACATCGATGACCGAAGACAACCTGTCGCCGTACTGCGCACCGAACCCGCCTTTGGAAACCACTACGCGGTCAATCGCATCGGTATTGAACGTCGAGAAAATCCCGAACGCATGCTCCGGGTTATAGATCTCGGCACCGTCTATCAGGTATAAATTTTGGTCCGAAGTTCCGCCTCTTACATAAAGCGCCGAAGAGAAATCGGAAATCGGTGTAATGCCCGGCAGACTCTGCAGCGAGCGGAGCAGGTCGGGCTCTATGAACTGTGGTATTGCGTTTATCTGCTTCTGGTTCAATTCGAGAGTCGAGATCGGCCTGTTGAAGGTGCGTTGTGCCAATGAGACCGAATCGGCCGTCACTATGACTTCCCCTATTTTGTATGCGGTCGGCGAAAGGAAGATCTTCAGAAATTTGTCGCGACCCGATTTCATATTGATTATATTCTGGTATCGGTTATACCCGAGATAAGTGACGACGAGAGTGTCCTTCCCCGGCGGCACGCCAGATATCACAAAATATCCGTCACTGTTCGTGATTCCGCCGAGTTTCGAAATTTTCAGATAGACAGTCGCACCGACGAGACTCTCGCCGCTCGACCTGTCGTACACGAACCCGCTGATTGAGGACGTACCCCTTCCCATCGCGAGAGACGACGCGCAAAGCGCCGAGCAGATTGTAAGGATTACGACGGCTGTCTTCCTCGCGAGCATTCTTGTCCTTTTCGGTTTCACTTCGTTGAATTCAGCCAGGAGTCACGAGGTACCCGGTCAGTCCTGCTGGAATCAGGCGGTCTGCCCTGATTGATCCCTCATAATGATTCTTCGTCCTGCTTTACACTTGTTTGCTTTCGACCAGAATAGCTTTTGCCAGGATGTCGTTCAATGCAATTCGGTCTAAGAAATCCCGTAAGAATTCGACATATAACCGGTGCGGATGCCTCATCACTCCTCGGCAACTTCCGGACTGATTTGCGCCCGGCCTTCTTCTTCACGGCGGGCAAGAAACGCTTTCACCCGCAGTTGCACATTCTCGAAGAGTTCATAAACGACCGGCACGAGAACCAGCGTCAGGAACATCGAGCTTATGAGGCCGCCGATAATAGCCCACGCGAGACCTGACTTCCATTCCGATCCGGCATCATGTGAAAACGCGAGCGGCAGCATTCCGATCACCATCGCCGTCGTGGTCATCATAATCGGCCTTATCCTGCTCTCGCCGGCCTCGATGAGAGCGTCGAATGTCGACAGCCCTTCCTCACGTTTCTTCTGGTTGGTCCTGTCAACGAGCAGAATAGCATTTTTCCCGACGAGGCCGATAAGCATAATGATCCCGAGGATGGAAAAGATATTCAGAGAGTTCATTGTAAGTGCCAGTGCGAGGAAGGCGCCGACCATTGCGACGGGAATCGAAAACAGGATCACGAACGGATCCAGGTACGAATCGTATAGAGCCACCAGGACGAGATACACGAAGATTATCGCTGCGATGAGCGCGAGGCCGAGACTGCTGAAGGCATCGGCCTGATTTTTCAGGTCGCCCCAGTAAGTGACGTTCACCCCCGGTGGCAGTGTCTTCTTCGCCATCGCATTCCTGATGTCCTGGCCGACTGTCCCTACAGGCCTCCCGATAACCTGCGAATATACTGTCACGGCGCTAATCCTGTCGAACCTCTGCAGTTGCGAGGGAGCGGTCGATTGGTAGACCTTCGCGAACTGATGAAGCTCTATCGCCTGCCCCTTGTTGTTCAGGAATGTCATGTGCGTCAGATCCGAAATATCAGATTTGTCGAATTTGTCAAGCGTGACGAGTATGCCGTAGTCATCCTCGCCCTCTCTGAATTTGGTGTCGTCATTCCCCTGCATCGCAACTTGAAGCGCCGCCCCCACCTCCTGTATTGACAATCCGAAATCGGCAAGCTTCTGGCGGTCGATATCGACCCGCATTTCCGGACTTCCAATGTCGGTGGAGAGACGAACGTCGGCTGTGCCCTGTATCTTCTTCACAACGTCTTCGAGTATCTGCGCGGACTTCAGCACGTCAGCCCGGCTTGGACCGCTGACAATCAGCTGGATCGGAGTCTGGTTTGCAGTACCGAACAGTCCGATCGGATCAACGCGGGCCCTTACACCCGGTATCTCCAGCGCAAATCTCTTGATCATCTCGCCTATCTGGTCCGTGGAAAGTTTCCTTTGATCCTTCGGGACGAGCTCTACATCCAGCTCCGAGCTGTGGTTGGAAGACTGGCCGATCAGTCCTTCGTTTGATACGCCGACTTCCACAAAATCCTTTTCTACCTCCGGCAGGCCGTTGACGTATCTTTCGACCTTCTCGGTTACGAGGTTCGTATGACTGACCGTGTAGTTGGGCGGCATGTCGAGCGTGACGGCGAATTCGCCCATATCCGTCTGCGGAATGAATTCAGCGCCGATGAAGCCCAGAGGGGCAAGCATCAGCGAGGCGATGAACAGCAGAGCGGCGAGTGCAATGACCTTCCACCGGTTATGGAGACTCCACTTCAACAGGCTCAAATATTCCGCCACGATCCTGTGGAAGTGCTTTTCAAAACCGATGGCGAATTTGCCGATAAGGGTTCCGTCCGTCATTCTCTCGAGTTTGCTGATCCTCGATGCGAGGAGCGGAGTCACGGTGAAAGACACGAACAGGCTCATGAGCGTCGAGATGACGACCACCATGGCGAATTCACGGACTATGTTCCCGATAAGTCCTCCGGTCAGAGCCAGCGGCACGTAGATGACGACGTCTACCATCGTAATGGAGAGGGCTGCAAAACCGATTTCGTTCCTTCCTTTTACCGCCGCCGTCTTCGGCTTCTCGCCCATCTCGAGGTGATGATGTATGTTCTCGATGACGACAATGGAATCGTCCACGAGAATTCCCACGACGAGTGACAACCCCAGAAGAGTCATGAGATTGAGACTGAACCCGAAAATATACATTACTATGAATGTCGAGAGGATCGACGCGGGTATAGCAAGCATGACTATGAAGGAATTGCGAATACTGTGCAGGAAGAGGAGCATCACGACCGCAACGAGAACAACCGCGAGGAGCAGATCAAATTTGACTCCGTTCACGGCCTGAGTGGTAAACCGGGCGCCGTCCTGAGCAATGGCAAACTTTATATTTTGTGCCTTGTAGTCGCTTTCTATCCTTTTCAGCTCGGCCCGGACCAGTTTGCTCACGTCGACCGTGTTGGCGTCCTCCTGCTTCTGAACGAGAACACCGATTGAAGTCACGCCGTTTACACGGGTGATCGTCTGATACTCTTTATGACCGTCCACGACATCGGCGATATCGGATAGGCGGACTTCGCCGCCGTCTTTGGACCTCTTAATTATCAGATTTCGAATCGCATCCACTGATTTGAATTTACCCGCGACCCTGACGATCAGCTGGTGACTGTCTCCCTGGAGCTTGCCCGTCGGATAATCGATGTTTGAAGTCTGAACCGCGTTTAGAACCTGGAGAACTGATACGCCGTAGGCTTTCAGCTTGGCCTCGTCCAGGTTGACTCTTATTTCCCTTTGAAGGCCTCCGACGAGCGTGACCAGGCCGACTCCCGGAATTTCGGAGAGTCGAGGCTGAATTTTGTCCACAACGAACTGGTAAAACTGCGTCGCGGGGAGACTGCTCGTGACGCCGAGCCTCAGCACAGGTATCGCCTGCAGATCGAACTTCGTGAGGGAAGGCGTTTTGACACCAACCGGGAAAGAACTTATTATCTGGTCGATCTTCTGCTGCGCGTTCTGCATTTCCGTGTTGATGTCCGCAGACTGGTCGAACTGTACCATTACGAACGACACACCTTCGTTCGAAGTGGAGGTCATGCTGTAAACCTGGTCAAGTGAAGAGAGCGCGTCCTCGACAGGCTTCGTGACCGAACTTTCGACTTCGTTGGGGGAAGCACCCGGGTAGACCGTCGTAACGGAAAGTACAGGAGGCGTGATCTTCGGTATCAATTCGTAATTAAGATTGAGAAGGCTGTATATCCCGAGGAGTGTGAGTGCCCCGAACACCACCACGACAAGCGTGGGTCTCTTTATCGCTAATTCTGTTATTGTCATCTCAAAAGGTCCTTTTCAAAGCTCAGGCAATTTATTCGACGATATGTACCTTGTAACCGTCTTCAAGATTGTCCTGTCCGTTTGTAACCACCGTCTCGCCTTCATTGAGTCCTTTCAGGACCTGCAGGTAATTGTTATACGTCGAGCCGATTACGATGTCCGTCAGCCTGGCAACTCCGTCCTTCACCACAAACACCTGCGGATTTTCAACACTCCCGACCAGCGATTGTCTGGGAATAATCATGAGCTTCCCTGCCGGTTTCACGTTGAAATGCACATTTGCAAACATCCCCGCCTTGAGCGGGTGCAGACGGCTGTTCGGAAATTCCACCTCGACAGGGTAGGTATGGTCCGCATCTCCCTTGGAACTCACAGTCCTGATCAGTCCCTCGAACTCCACCCCCGGATAAACGTCCGTCGAGACTTCAACTCTGTCGCCCGGCCTGAAGTCGAGAACATCCCGCTCCCCGACGTTCACGGTGACTTTGAGTTTCGAAATATCGACGACCTCGGCGACGGCCATACCCGGATTGACGAAAGCGCCGATGTCGACCTTGCGCGAGGTGACTATTCCGGCGATCGGACTGGTTATCCTGGTGTTGTCGAACTGCCTGTGTGCTATGACATATTGATTGTTTGCGGATTCGTACGCGAGCTGCGCATTTTCGAGCTGGGAATCGGTTACGGAATGCTCGTTGTACAACTGCTGAAATCTCTTGTAGTCCCTGGTCGCTTTGTCGAGGTTCACCTTTGCAAGCTCGAGTGCGGCGGATTGCAGCTTGTCGTCGATCTGCATAAGAACCGCGCCCGCCGGCTCGTAATCTCCGACCCTGACCAATACTTTGGTCACTTTGCCCGACGTTTCGGAAATCACGTGGACGTCGTTGTCCGCATTTATGGTACCCACATAATTGAGATTGTCGGTAACAGCCTTCATGCTGACGGGAGCAACAGTTACTGCATACGTATCTATGTGAAGATTTCTTGTTTCCGCCTTTATCTGCGCCCGGTTCCTGAGAAGAACCGCCACTATTACCACCAGCGAAACTATTACTATTAAGAGAACTCTGATCTTCTTCATACTTCGCCTCTATGTTTCAGCTTCATCGAATACAAACTGATTTTGTTTTGACAATTACCTGGCAGGGACCGCGACAGGCTTGTGGAAAATATATTTGGTTCTACCTTCTTCCGTAAGAATCCCTTCAAAAATTATCTTTGAGATCGCTTCGAACGCCTGACCGGCAGTGCACGGCAATTCCGAGAGCGCTTCGGGATTGACGATCGATTCGACGGCGTGCGTATAGACAAGTATTACGATGTCCCGGTCGATATCATTCCTGAAAATTCCCGTCTCGAAACCGGCCTCGAACAATTTCCTGACCTTGTCGAAAATCTTTTCCTTCTTGAAGTCGTGGATCTCCTGCCAGATATCAGGCGCAATTCGCTGGATGTCCTGGAACTTGTTCATCTTGGAAGATCTCTCTCCGACAAAATCGAGAGTTTCCCTGAACTTGCCCACGAAGTCGATGTCCTCGCGTTTCCATATCCCCTCGATATGGTCCATGAACTCGCACTGCCTCTGCGTCATCAACTCTCTCAGCAGCTCCTTCTTGTTAGGAAAGAATCTGTATAATGTCTTCTTGCTGATTCCCAGGCCGGCGGCGATCTCTTCCATCGTCACTTTCGAATAGCCGTATTGCATGAACATTTCTTCGGCGGCACTGAGGATATTGGCCCTCGCGTCAATATCTGTCATTTCAAATCCTCGCTTTCGTCGGAAACGTTTTGCGTATCAATCGTTTCCTGAACATTCCAAAAAAAGGAGACGCAGACTGTGCTCTCCTGAAATTTAATTCACTGGAAACGAATTACGTTTTCAGCGTTTCCAAGATAATGAAGCTCTCATCAGTTGTCAAGCAATAATTTCGATCCCTTCGAAGCGGCGGCCCGGAATTACCTCCTGCATCCGTACACCCTGCAAATTCCACGCTGTCATGCGCGTGAGGCTTTGATCGCTCTCATGATCCGCCTGGCGCGCCTGTCCTCATAATAATCCCTCGCAATAAGTAACGCGTGTATCACAGCTGGAATCCAGAAGAGGAAGCAGAGAAAGAAGTTGATCAATGCCTGAATCGGCCTCCCGCTGAGGAGAACGGCTAACGGCGGTAAAAATATCGCAAGTATGTACAACATTCCTGGTGTCCTCCTTTCTTAATCCAAAAACTTCCGCACAGACTTGCTATCTACTACGACAGAATGGTAATCGTTGTTCCATTCGCGCAGCGGTCCGGTTAGGTTCCCGGAATACTCGCTTGTCGGGAATCCTTCACATTCGTCTGGATAAATTCGATCGGCATTCCGTCATGCTCGATGAACGCGACCAGGACTCCGGCCGAGGGACTGTTAGGTTCGATAATTACATTCCTTCCCTCGATCGCCTTGGCGATGTCGTCGACCTCGAATGCGATATGCGGCATCGTCTTAACAATCTCAGGCAAATCACACTCATTTTCGTAATACATCCATTCGATGCCGAACTCGTCCGACTGGAAACCGGAGTGGTAGATCTTGTATTCAGGCAGATACTCTTCCCCGGGCCTGTGCTGTTTAGTCGGCATACCAAGATGATGATACTTAAACCCTCTGAGTTGCATGCTCACCTCCGACATTCAAACGATTGCAGTTTTGAGAGTCTGCCTTTCTTTCGCTCTGCTACGACCCGTCTCTCAAAAGGAAAGGCCCGGGTACTTAGGGTACTCGGGCCTGAAAACCGGTTCTGACTGTTACTTCTTCTCCTGGAATGAGGACGGTGCGAAGTTGATCGACTTCACCTGTGTTATGGGAATGGTGCGGATCTCGTTGTTGACCTGGAATTGAATGCTGTCCGCCGTCGCACCGTAGAAGACTCCGGAGAGCGTGCTGCCGTCGGTAAGATACATCACGTCGTTATTGCCGCTTTGAGCCGGTGCCTGGTCAGGTTTGGGCACAACCACGTAGACATTTTCATTCGGGAGATACTGGAAATAGGTTCCCCCGCCATAGAAGTACAGTGCCGGCCCGACACGAAAGCTCCAGAAACCGTAAGGCAGAAAAGGAAGCCTCGCACCGAACGGAGGATGAAACATTACGTATCTTCCTCTCCAGCCGCGATAAAAATAACCGTTATGAAAAAAATACGGTCGCCCACCCACATAAACTCTTGTGTGATTGGGCGGCATTCTGAGCATCCGCTCCGGCGCGCGCCTCGACTCCGGAACGCGCATTCTTTGTGCAAATGCTCCCGAGGCAAAAGCGGAGGAGAAAACGGCAACCGCGGCAACCAGTACACCGATCCTGAAACTCCGATATACTACACTATTCATCTTCTTGGTAACCCTCCTTTCAGAAATCTTAACCTCGTATTTCGCCGTTCTAATCGACTCACTTCTATTTGACATGCTCAGCACAGCGCACGTTTAACGAAATCCGAACACACATGGTCCGCACAATAATCTGAGCCGGGACGCCGTGGAAAACTTACGTAACAAACGAGCTTACGTTTCGGGAACACCCGGACACATAACAATTCGGGCAGATCCAAATTAGATATTCAAGTGCCCGACAAGAAATGTCACTGCCTTGCCTGATATCTTCACCTTGTCGCCGAGGTCGTCACAGTACAGCTTACCGCCCCTCTCCGACAGCTGCAGCGCCGTCATATTCTTCTTACGGAGTTTTTCCGACCAGTACGGAATCAAGGTAGTATGTGCCGAGCCGGTGACGGGATCTTCGTCGATCCCCGCCTGAGGAGCGAAAAAACGGGACACGAAGTCGACATCTTTCCCGCGGGAAGTTATTATGACTCCGAGGCATTCGATCTTTTTCAATGCCGCAAAATCGGGCCTGACGCCCCTGACTTCAGCTTCGTCTTTTAGAACCACCAGGTAATCTCTCGATTTCAGTACTTCTACCGGCCGCACATCGAGCGCGCGGAGAAGCTGGTCCGGAGCCGTGCAGGGTTCTCCCTTCCGTTTTGGAAAAACCAGGGAAATCACGTTGCCACCGTATTCAGCCTTCAACAATCCGCTCTTTGTTCTGAACGAAATCTCTTCAGGCTTATAGCCGAGATGCTCTTTAAGCGCGTAAGCGGTCGCAAGCGTGGCGTGGCCACAAAGATCAACCTCCACCTTGGGCGTAAACCATCTCAGCTCGTAGTTGTTGTTTTTTTCGACCACGAAAGCAGTTTCAGAAAGATTGTTCTCGGCGGCAATACCTTGCATAACCTGGTCGGGCAGCCAATCTTCCAGCACGCATACCGCGGCCGGGTTGCCTCGAAATCTCTCCTCGCTGAAAGCATTGATTCGGTAAATGGGGATATTCATTGCCATAGCATCCATAGTTTTTGAAAGAGTAAAATCGTCCTTTTCTCAGGCTCCGGAGGGGCACATTCTTGTCAATCTCGCACGAACCATGCACGAAAAGCAGGAATACGATCGCCTGAGTTCGGATTTGAAGAAAAGTTAACAATCCCGCATATAATTAGGTAGGACTAATCTCATACCGGCGCGGCAAGATCCGGATTCACTTCCGGACCATGGTTCAGCCATCGGGCGATTTCTCTCGGTTGACCCTCCCGGTATGTCGGGCAAGTCAGGGTCCATCCGAGCTCTTCCTTCGCCCGGCGGTTTACACAGCGAACGTTCTGGAGGAGATAATCCACCGTTCGCCGCCCCATCGCCGCCTTCGCCAGAAAAATCGGTATGCTGCCGGGGTCCGGAGCATCGAGTAATTTCGCGATGTAAGTCAGAAGCTCTTTGTATGTCACCGGTTTGTCGTCGCACACGTTGAAGATCTTCCCGGTATTCCTTTCGCGATTCTTCACGGCAGCTATGACCGCGGCCGCCGCGTCATCGGCAGTCACTAAATTCCAGTAGACATTTCCTTTTTCAATTACCGGGTATTTTCCCTCACTTATGTGCCTGTACATTAGAGCCGTATATTCCGAATCGGAACTGTATATATTTCCAAACCTTAGGATGATTGCCGGCAGATCATGCCGTCCGGCCGCAGCTCGTATCTGCCCCTCCATTTCGACGCAGGACTTAACCGAAGTCGGAACATTTCTTGACGGAGGGCAGGTCTCATCAACCCATTCACCGTGTCTCCCACCGTAGACGAAGGTTACGCTTTCCTGTATGAAAAGTGTGCAATTGTTCCGGCGGGCAGCTGCAATCAGATTCGCAGTCTCTTCTGTCCTGAAACGGCTTGTCAGCACCCAGTCGTCTATGCGCGTTCTCGACTTTGTCGGGATGGCGGCACAAAGGTTTATGATAGCGTCGGAGTCGCATGAGATTTCTGCGAGCCCGTAAGTATCCGACAGGCTTCCACGCCGCGCTTCAGCCCCTTCACTCTCTATTATCTCGCTATCCTCATTTGATCGGCTGATTCCGACGACTTCATGTCCCAGTTTATTCAACCCCGCAACAACCCGTTTGCCTAACACCCCCGTTGCCCCTGCAACGAAGATTTTCATAATTATAAGTGCTCCTCAACTTCTCTTACATGACAACGGCATGCATTCCGGTAAGGCTTATCCCCAGGATTGAAGAATTGGCTGGTCCGTAAAATGATGTCTTTCTGTTCAGTTTAACATGGAATTAAACTGTGAAGTTCAAAAACAGTGCGCTGAATAAGAATCACAAGTCAAGCGGTCAGCGAAACTGACCGAATCAATACACGCTCTCACTATGGCATTCCCCTCAGCGGCCGGTCGGCTGTGGATTTTTTATCGAACCCGCCGCCGACCCGGTCCAGGATTCATTCCCACCTTCAGCTGGCATTCAGCAAGCGCTAAATCCCGTCAGATCTCTGCAAACTCAATCAGCTTCGGCTGAACCAGCGTCACATAATCCTTATATGCCATCTTGATGAGCTCACGGTGAGAACACGCATTGAACGCAATTTCTTCTTCCGCGGCCAATTCATCGGACACGTAGACGTCCAACCCGTAGATGTTGCCGAAGGGGGCCATCGCGCCGACTTCACACCCGTGGAACATTGAGGCGAATTGATCTTCCGTAGCCAGCTCAACCTTTCTGGCTCCGGTGACCTCTCGCAGCATATGCAGGTCGACTTTGTACGAAGCCGGGAGAACGGCCATCGCGAATTTTCCGTCGATCCTGACGATGACCGTCTTTGCCATCTGTTTGGCCGGGATATGTGCCGAATGCGCAATCTCGGCGGTGGTATAGGCAAGAGAGTGGCTGATAACCACGTACTTGATCCCATGATTGTCCAGATACTCTTTCAATTTCTCGATTGTCATGACAACCTCCTTTGTTGTTTCGAGTTGCAGATTTCCGCGAGCCATTTATTTCATGACAATAATGACTGCGGACTCGTCAAAACAGGAGGTGCTTCGGGAGGGAAGGCGGGATGCGGAGCCGCTAGTACAAGTCTGGAGTGTATGAAAGTTCTGGATGCAGAGTCCCGGTCGATTCCCTGTGCATCCCGTGCCGCCGCCTTGAAGGTGCACGACCTGACGGCGGCTAAGCGATCACAGCGGTAAATTACCCCCTCTTGCCGACAGTGTCAACAGCATTCTGTCGTTGCAGAAGTCTGCTAACCAATTCACATGATAGATATTCCTGTGCCGGCTCAACTCTCAGCGTTCGAAGGAAGACATTCCCTCAACGTGAAGTCGCCGGCAGGACATGGGAATGGTTATCAGTTCCACTTTCCGTGGGCACCGGTTACGCTGAACCTGCCTGCCCCGAGAAAGAATATCGCCAATCCGGTCAGGAAGAAGAAAGCATCGGGCTGCAATCCCCATCCACCGCTCATGCTTATCGAGAAGAATCTTGAATGAGAGACAAGTACGAATGCCATGAATATATCGAAAGATATCACCAGACCGGAGATTCTGGTCCAGATTCCGAGTATGACGAGGACCGGAGCGACTACCTCGCCGATGTAAACGCCGTACGCTATGAAGAAAGGCAGATGTAACGCTCCGAGCGGCCCGTGCATCCAGGCGATTCCGTGAATTACTTTCGAGAGGCCATGAAAGAGTAAAAGACCACCGACCGTGACTCTCAACAATAGTTTGCCTGCATCTTCCGACATTTGTCATCTCCTGTTGTTGGTTGGCGAGATTAATATCCTATCGTGAAACGTTCCCGAACAAAGTGCGGTTTTTCGATTTCATCGACGAGTGCTACCGCAAAGTCCTCCATCGAAATTCTGGATTTCCCATCGGAATCGTAAACCGGCTCATCCTTGCCGAGCCTGAACTTTCCCGTACGAAGGCCCGGCTCTATCGAGACCGCGGGACAAAAGAACGTCCACTCGAGCTCCTTTTCGTTTTGAAAGAGCTTCAGCGTGTCCCGTTGGGCTGAGGCATATGCTCGTAGCGAGTCGGGGAACTGCGGAGAATCCACAAGTTGCACTCCTGGCGACACAAATAGGCTTCCGGCACCCCCGACGTTGATTAAGCGTCGCACGCCAGCATCTTTCGTCCCTTTTATGAGTGTCAAGGTTGCTTTGGTGAACAGATGGTAATCGGCCGGGCTTCCCAATCCGGGACCGTAGGCGCTGACCGAGACGTCGCTTCCGGCGGAGGATTGAGCAACACTTTCCTCATCCATCAAGTCTCCTTTTTCCACCGACAGGTGTGGATGGTGGATGGACACCTTCGAAGGATTACGCACGACTGCTGTTACGACATGGCCGCGATCCAGTGCCTCCCGCAAGATCCTGCTCCCTATTCTTCCGCTGGCCGCAAATAAAGCAATGTTCACCGTAATGCTCCTGCTCTTTTGATCTTCATCCTATCTGAATATTCTTTCGATCCGAAAGCATAACGTTTATAGTGTGCCACTTTGTTCCTGATTTCGGTTCGTCAGTTTCTCGCGCATTCACGGCGTCCCTTCCGGAAATCCTGCCGGCCTGTCACTTGTCCGGAACCCTGGCAGCGGATCAATCACCCGCTGCGAGTCATCCGAAAGAATCCGGTTCACATTTGCAACGCCGGTCGCCCGGTGCGATATTTAACACAATGATAATGTCCTCGTCCCGGCCAGCACGACAGAACCAGGCGTCAACGGATGCCCTGCTGACCGCGTTACGTGTTCCACCCCGCTTTCAAAGACCCGGTCTCATCACACAAAAGACTCTCAAGGTGAATCGTCGGTTTGCATCATATACCTTTGGAAAGAACAATCATAAACATGTCGCTTCTCGCCCACTTTTAACAGGATGCATGCAATCACTCATCCGTTAAGCGACACCTAAATGAGGAGGAGGAACTTCATGAACCACAGTTCGATCACCAAATTAGGACTTCTTGTTATTGCCGCCATGATTACACTTCCCTTCAGCTCGAGTGCACAAAAGATCAAATATCCCTCCGCATACCGCGACAAAATCGCTGATAATTACTTCGGAACCAAAGTCCCGGCCCCCTACAGGTGGATGGAGGAACAGAACAGCCCGAAGGTGGAAGCCTGGGTAGAGGCGGAAAACAAGGTCACATTCAGTTACCTCGACAAGATTCCTTACAGGAACAAGATCAACGCACGTATCACGAAATTGTGGAATTATCCGAAAGTCGGAGTGCCCAGCGAGAATGAAGGGTGGCTGTTCTACAGCAAGAACACCGGACTTCAGAATCAGAGCCCGGTCTACACGGAAAAGTCCGTCAAGGGAAGAGCCAGATTGGTCCTCGACCCCAACAAACTCTCGCCGGACGGTTCCATCGCGCTTCTGGACTACAATCCATCACCTGACGGCAAGTACCTGTGCTACGGCTTGTCTCAGGGCGGTTCCGACTGGGAAGAGCTACATGTAAGGGATGTTGCCACGGGAAAGGATTTTGCCGACACTGTGCACTGGGTGAAATTCTCCGGAATTGCCTGGACAAGGGACAACAAGGGATATTTTTATTCCCGTTTTCCCGAGCCGAAACCCGGACAGGCCCTGATGTCCGAGGCTGTGGGGCAGGAGTTGTTTTACCACAGGATCGGAACTCCGCAGAGCGAGGACAAGCTGTTCTACAACCTGAAAGACTTTCCCGGCTGGTACGTGGGAGGCGGAGTCACCGACGACGGCCACTACCTGTTTATCATACTCAACAAGGGGACGGAGTCCAGGAACAAGGTTCTTTATGTTGATTTGAAGAACGGGAAGAAACCGGATCTCTCTTCGCCCGTCACTCCACTTTTCGAAAAGGACGACGCCGAATATTATCCTATCGGCAACATCGGGACGACAATTTACCTGCAGACAACTCTCGACGCGCCGAACAGGAAGATCGTTTCGTTCAATATCAACGATCCTTCACCCGGAAACTGGAAGACCGTAGTACCCGAGACAAAGAACGTAATCGAGAGCTCGATACTGGCTGGGGGACACGTGGTCGTCAATTATCTGGTCGATGCCAGGAGCGAAGTTGCGATTTACTCGCTCGACGGAAAGTCGAAGACGGATCTCAAACTCCCGACGCTGGGAACGGTAAGCGGACTGAGCGGTCGCACCGATTCTCCGATAATGTTTTACGCCTTCACATCATTTCTCTACCCGACAACGGTTTTCCGTTATGACTTCAGAACCGGCAAAAGCGCCGCATTTCATGCACCTCGCGTCGATTTCAAGCCGAAGGACTTCGTTACCAAACAGGTGTTTTACCACTCTAAAGATGGCACGCGAATTCCGATGTTCATCACGATGAAGAAAGGAACGGAGTTGAACGGCGAGAATCCGACGCTGCTGTACGGTTACGGCGGATTCAACATCAGCATTACACCCGCCTTCAACCCTGTTAACATCGTTTGGTTGGAAATGGGAGGCATATACGCCGTTGCGAATATCCGCGGCGGAGGAGAATACGGGGAAGCATGGCATCACGCCGGAATGCTCGGAAAAAAGCAGAACGTTTTCGATGACTTCATAGCGGGAGCGGAGTATCTGATAAAAGAGAAATACACTTCGACGCCGCACCTTGGAATCGAAGGTTATTCAAACGGCGGATTGCTGGTAGGCGCTTGTGAAACGGAGCGGCCCGATCTCTTCGGCGCAGTGTACGCAGGCGCGGGAGTGATGGACATGCTGAGGTACCAGAAATTTTCGGCCGGTGTGGGCTGGGTGCCAGAATACGGATCTTCCGACGATTCCACCGCATTTCAGTGGCTCATAAAGTATTCGCCGGTTCAGAACATCCGGCCCGGAACCTGCTACCCGCCGACTATTGTGACGACTGCCGACCATGATGACCGCGTTGTGCCGAGTCACTCATACAAGTTCACGGCTGCGATGCAGCACGACCAGGCGTGCGATAACCCGGTCCTGATAAGGGTGGAAACCAAAACGAGCCACAACTACATGCCTACCGACAAGCGAATTGCACAGGCGGCAGATGTCCTCTCGTTTATGGCATACAATCTGGGAATCAAATAGATTTCCGAGCGGGGCTAATCGCAAAAGTCTCACCCTCCCCCGCTTCGATGCCTTTGACAAAAAGAAGTCCCGCTATCCGGCGGGACTTCTCTACACTTCCTCACTGAACCGACATGCTCAGGCCGACGCAGTATCCTTTCCAAGTTTCATCGACTCGGCAATGAAATAGAGCAAGCCGAGGATGGCTGTAATTAATCCTACATACCCGCCAATGACCCTGATTATTTCGGAACCCGTCCATCCTGCGACGGTGAAGACGGCAAGCGCTATCCAGAATCCGAGCAGGAAAAGCATCTTCAACGCACCGGCCTTCAGGGACCCGAGCCACACGAAGAAAACGATCACGGCCCACGTTAGGTCGGCCCAGCCGCCGTAGCTTTGTTCGGCTGCCATGTTCCCCATCGAGGCCGAACTGTCCGGCATATGCCGGCTCGCTATCGATATTCCCCAGAGGAAGGCCGCGCTGACGAGAAACAATATCCCGTCCCTCGCATTGCCGTTGAGGTAGGC
>JBJKPN010000024.1:0-11377 GCA_046706365.1 Candidatus Kryptoniota bacterium
GCTGCCCGTTCGGCAAGACGGCTTGAGGTGACGGCTGCACCTTCGCCACAATGCGTTATGCGAATCGTCTAATTTTCATTTACCTCATCGTCGGCGCATCGTGTGAAATTTTACTCCCTGCCCGGTCGCTCGGGCAGGAGTCCACTCCGGAAAAATTCCATCCCACTGATTCAACGGCGTTTCGCGTCACAACCCCGGATACGCTGGTACAGCTTCCCGACAAATTTATAATCCAGAGTTCCGAAAACGTAGTGTGCGATTCCGTAAAGCTGGAACGGGGCGTGGATTACAGAATCAATTACACAATGGGGACGATACAATTCGAGCCGGGCGGAGAGTTCTTCATGAGCAGAAAGGACTCGGTCTATGTAATCGCCGTGAGCTACGCGCGTTTTCCTTTTACGATGGCGACCGAGTTCAAGAGCCATGTTGTCATAGCGAAGTACGATACGTCTTTCGGCAGGAAGGTAATGATGATCGAGCAGAGTGCGCCGATCACCCCCGCCGAACTGTTCGGCAGCAACATCCAGAAAAGCGGAAGCATCGTGCGCGGTTTCACCATCGGTTCCAACCAGGACCTTACGCTCAATTCCGGATTCAGGATGCAGCTCTCCGGGCAGCTGACCAAGGACGTCAGCGTGATTGCGGCGCTGACGGACGAGTCGAGCCCGATACAGCCCGAGGGAAACACGAGAACACTCCAGGAGTTCGACAAGGTATTCGTCACAATTAAGTCTCCTCATATTGTCGGCACGCTCGGAGATTTTGATTTGAACGAGAGAGGGACGGAATTCGGAGTCGTCAGCCGGAGACTGCAGGGAGGCATGGGAACGGCCAACTACGGCCAGTCTTCGGTAATGATCACCGGAGCAGTGAGCAGGGGAAAATTCCGGACGCAGCAGATTGCGCCGATCGATGGGAGCCAGGGGCCCTACCAGCTGGTCGGCGATGACGGGAGTCCGAACATCATCATCGTTGCCGGCACCGAACATGTCTACCTCGACGGCGTCCGGATGGTGCGCGGCGAAACGAACGATTATGTAATCGATTATTCAAATGCACAAATCACCTTTACTCCGAAGCATCTCATCACGAATCTCAGCAGGATCTTCGTCGACTTCGAGTACTCCGACGGACAGTTTCAGCGGACATTTGCCGGAGGTGCAGCGAGCACCAGGGTCGCGGGAAACAAGATCGAAGTCGGGGTTTCATATTTTCAGACCGGCGATGACGCGAACAGCGCGCTTGGCGTGACTCTGGCCGATTCGGACAAAACTCTCCTCGCGAAGGCCGGAAGCAACAGGCTCGCTGCCTCGAGGAGCGGGGTCACGTACGTCGGGCGGGATTCGCTAACCGGAATCGGGAAAGGACAGTACCGGCTCGACTCTCTGACCGTCAACGGTAAGCCGTACTACATTTACAGGTTCGTTCAGCCGACCGACACGACGAACCTCGTTAATGCCGAGTACAATGTCGCATTCTCGGAGGTGGGAAGCGGAAAGGGAGACTACCAGTCCGTAGGTTTCGGGCAATACAACTTTGTCGGAATAAACCAGGGCGACTACTCGCCGATCGTGATTCTTCCCATGCCACAGTTTCAACAGCTCGCGGATGTAAACACTAAATACCAGTTCAGCCGCGACGGCTCGGCGTCACTGGAATATGCGGCCAGCAGCTTCAATGCAAACACGCTCTCTTCGCTACCCGGTGTGACGTCTTCCGGCTATGCGGCAAAATTCGGTTTCGATTACTCGCCGAAGAATCTGCGCATCGGGAATATGGACGTCGGCGCTCTCAAGTTCACCGAGATGACGCGATATGAAAATGCGAACTTCGATCCGATGGACAGGATCAACGATGTCGAGTTCAACAGGGAATGGGGAATAGATACGCTGGTCGCGGCCGACGAGCTGCTGAACCAGGCTCATCTTGATTTCACGCCGGCCATAAAGGACGCCCGGGTAACGATAGGCGGAGACGTCGGAAGAATTACACGCGGTGCGGGCTTCAGCTCCGGAAGGTATTCCGGCTCCATCTCGTTTGGAGGCAAACCGTCACCTCAGGGAGGAGTCGGCTGGATTCCCAATGTTGATTATCAGGCGACTCTCGTAGACAGCAGAGACGACGAATTCTCAAACACGGGGAGCTGGTTCAGGCAGAACGGCTCGATCCAGTTTACAGTCTGGAAGCTCACTCCGGGCTTTCGGCTGGAATCGGAGGACCGCCGCCTCGCCACTACGGGAACGGACTCTCTCTGGTCTAACTCATACCGCTACTTCCAGTTGGGGCCGACACTCGCGCTCGCACAGTTTTACAATGTCGACGTCTCGGCGCAGGTCTACGTGCGCAATGAGAGCGGCATTATCGGTGGGGAACTCCTCCCTTCTTCAAACTCGCTGACCGAGCAGCTATCGATGCGGCTGAACCAGATAAGCAATTTCACTTCTAATCTGACATTGACTTACAGAAAGAAGTCTTACTCAGATAGTTTCAAATCTCTCGGCAACACCGACAATGAATCATTTCTCGCGAAGTGGGAGGCGAATTACACACCGCTGAACCGAGGCATTCAGACCAACCTCTTCTACCAGGTGAACACCGAGCGTGCAGCGCGCCTCGAGCAAATATTCTGGAAAGTGCAGCCGGGTCAGGGGCAGTACATCTGGATCGACGGGAACCACAACGGGCAGGTGGACATAACCAACCCGCTGGATTTCCAGCAGGTCAACTTCAACGGCGACTATATTCTCCTCACAAGGCCGACCACCACGCTGTATCCGGTCATCGACCTGAAGACCAATTTCCGAATCGCGATCACGCCGGATAAATTCCTGCCGAAGAACGGGAATATCGTGAGTACTGCGCTGCGCGCACTGTCATCAGTCACGTTCTGGCAGATTGCGGAGAACAACCAGACTACGAACGTCAGCGAAATTTATCTTCTTCATCTCTCGAAATTCCTGAACGACAGCCTGACTATTAACGGCAATCAGGTCTTCCAACAGGACCTTTACGTATTGCAGAACAACCGCGACTTTTCACTGAGACTGAGGTTTCTGCAGAACAAGTCGCTGAACCAGTATTCCATCGCGACCGAGCGCGGTTATACACGCGAGCAGAGCATGAGGCTCAGGACAAAACTCTCGGACTTCTTCTACGAGGAGCTCGATCTTTCGATAAATGAAAACGATGTATTCACGACGTACACCGACCGTGCGCACCAGATAAGCGGCAGCATCATTGCGTCGGAACTCTCCTACCGGCCGAACATGAATGTCGAATCGTCCTTCAAGATGCAGATTTCGCAAGCGGTCGATGCCTCCCGCGACGGGCTCACGAACTCGATGAATACCGAAGTACTCCGGGTCGCCTATTCGATATTGACCAGGGGGAGGCTGACTCTCCAGCTCGAGCGCGACGAAATATTGATTTCCAACGAGAAGCCGAACGTATATCTGCCGTTCGAGCTGACGCAGGGATTCCTGCCGGGCCAGACCTACATCTGGACGCTGGGGTTCGATTACCGGATAAACTCTTTCATTCAGGCCAACGCAAGCTACAGCGGAAGGAGTCAGGCGGGGGGGCCGCCGATCAACACGATGACCGCCGAAGTCAGGGCGTTCTTCTGAAAGAGTCACGATTAATTCTTTTTCATGACGCCGATTTTCCCCGGTTTTTGAGGTACCGGGGAAATCGGTAGTAAACCTATCCGACGTTCCCGCTGTCTACTTATATAGTTGCACCACTGAGGGAGAGCGGAGGAGTTAACAACCAACGCAATCGTGGCGGCGACAAAAAAGGAGAAAAGTCATGAATACCAACCGATTGAAATCCCTGATGATCGTCATCTCGACGATAGGGTCCCTCATATTGATGAGCTTCGCAGTACCGGCTTTTGCAAAGTCCGGTAAAAAATCAGATCACGTCATCAGAATCTATGTCCAGTACAAACTCGCAAAAGATGGGCTTATCACGGATCATAACATAAACGTGGCCGTATCGAACAAAGAGGTAACCCTGACCGGAACGGTCCCCACCCTTTACGATATAACCCGTGCGGCGAAGGACGCCCGCAGTGTCGATAACAACTACGCCGTTGTCAACGACCTGACGGCCGCTGTTCCTCAAAGATCCGACAGTGTAATTGCCCGGGATGTAATGCACCGAATCGAGACTCACGATTTCTACACAGTCTTCGACTGGGTTACCGCCCACGTAAACAACGGAGTTGTTACACTGCAGGGATGGGTCAACGCTCCGTGGTATGTCAATCAATATCAGAATCAGGCCGAAAGGGTCCTCGGCGTGAAAAAAGTGGTTAACAATTTGAAGACTGCCATCGGATCCGATTATCTGAAGTACAGAGCTTACCGGCTCATTTACAGCGATCCGTTTTATCAGGATTATGCGGTTGAAATGAATCCGCCGATACACGTTATCGTGAACGGTGCCAGCCTGATACTCGAGGGGAAGGTCAATACGTCAGGTGAGAGAGGATACCTTGCGGATCTAATGAGGTTCTACACGAGCGCACCTATGGTAGTTGACAACCTGCAAGTCACGTCCGACTAGTAGTACACTTCAAAATAAAATATAGCTCGGAATCAAAGAGAAGTGGGCCGCAAGGCCCATTTTTCTTGATTGTGAGAGATCCCATGCCATTCTTTCAGTGAACGATGAAAACGAAGAACACACTTGACACTGAAGCATTCAAGAAGTCCGGCAGACTGGAGGAACACGGCCTCAGCCGAAGTTTCAACGGCAACCCCGGTTTCCGTCGGCTGGATCTTACGACGGCCCGGGTTGGCGAACGCTCCCTCTTCTTGAAGCACAAAAGGAGGCGCTTTGTGATCCCCTCTGTCAGTGTTTCCTATATTTATCCGTACCGGCCCGAAGCGCGCGTTGAACCTTGGTCAGCAACTCATCCACCAGATAGGGTTTCGGCAGGAAGTCCATTGCTCCGGTCACGAAGGCATCGGTTTTGACTTCCGGTTGCACGTAACCGCTTGCCGAGATCACCCTAACACTCGGATTCAACAAAACGAGCTCAGCAAGAACTTCCGAGCCGCTCACCTCCGGAAGCCCCATGTCCAGAAGGACAAGGTCAATTTCCCTCGAGTGTTTCGTGTAGGTCTTAAGACCTTCCGTCCCGTCGGATGCCACAAGAACCCTGTACCCGCTTTCCTCGAGGATTGCCTTCAGGAAGTCCCTGAGAGGTTCTTCGTCTTCTATTGCGAGAATCAGCTCGCCGGAGCCATGAGGCAATTCGGCCTCTTTCTTCTTCTCCACGATCGATTGTTCTGATTGCGGGAGGACAGGGAAGAAAAGTGAAAATTCAGTACCCGTACCGACTCTGCTTTCAACTCCCACAAATCCGTTGTGGGTCTTCATAATCCAGTCTACCACCGATAACCCCAATCCTGTTCCGTGTCCTCCCTCTTTGGTCGTGAAGAATGGTTCAAAGATGTGTGCCAGCGTCTCGCCGCTCATACCGGAGCCGGAGTCCGACACGACGACCTGGACATACCGGTCTGCTGCTAATCCGCTGTAACGTCGGTCCAGGGCTGCACGACCGACACTCCTGGCGGATATGACAATTCTTCCGGAATCAGGCATTGCATCCCGCGCGTTCATGCAGAGGTTCAGCAACGCCTGATATATCCGGTTCGAATCTCCCTGGATTGTCGGGATATCGTGCTCCAGATCGACGCTGAAATGGATCTTCTCGGGAAATATCTCTTTCAGAAGAGCTGCGAGTTCTTTGACCAGCTCGTCGATCCGGACCTGTTCCGTCACGACCTCCGCCTTTCGGGAGAAAGAGAGCAGCTGCCGGGCAGTCCGTGCTCCCCGGTCGGTCGCTTTCTTGACTGCATCGAAACTCTTTGCGAACTTCTCGGGGTTTTCGCGCCATCTTTCCATCAGAGATACGTGGCCGGTAATGACGTTTAATATGTTATTGAAATCGTGCGCAATCCCACCGACGAGCGTTCCCAGCGCCTCCAGTCTTTGAGATTGAAGCAACTGCTGCTCCAGCACTCCTTCGAAGGGTTCGTATGCGTTCCTTCCGGCCCCGGAAGCTGCTGTGCCGGCTGGACCGAGTGCACCCGGGGTTTCCTCTTTTACGTACACTTTCTTTCTTGCTGGGCACATATATTCTGCCTTCTGTTTACTCAATCGCTCGATGCCGATCTCGAGCTCAATCAATCCTTCTGATTCGACCACGCCGAGTGCAGACAAAGCAGGGTGCATATTCCCGAAATCACGCCCGGGTGAAGAAGGGGAATTGACACAGAGCTCCTCGCTTCGCGAGCTCGGCCTGCGAGATTTGATTGAACTCTTCATACTTCGCGCGAAAACATGGGAAGCAGGCTCTGCAAGGCTTCGCTTCCCGGTCATCGCGTTGTCAACACGGTGATCAATATGAAGTTAGATGAACTCAAGGTCGAGAATCAGAACTGGATTCGGCAGAAGAAACGGTGTACTCAGCCGGTACTTTGTTGCCACGAGTGGTTTCAAATTCGATGAACCCTGTTATGTCGTCGCTGTAAACGCAGTACGGACTTCGTAATTGGGCGGCCGATCGAGGCCGGTCAATGGGGTCTTCCCGGAAATCTCCGGGATTTGTCGCAGGCGAAATGCAACCATCTTGCCGCTTCCACAGTTCCGATATTTCTTCAAAGTAGCTTGCTGCAATGTGCAATGAATCTCTCCTGATCACTCGGATATTCAGATCCTTCATTGATTTCGCGGGCAGCACTAAACTCGCGCTCTTTCATCTTGCTGCAACTGCATGATAAGAATCCCGAAAACCGCCCCCACTTGGCCAGAGCAGCCCCGGCCGCCGTCCTGATCCGGCGCGCGAGAAAGACAGGCTCGCCGTTATTAAGACTAGTACCTCCCGGAAAAACTCAGGCTGACTACACCCACCGGGGCACCTTCTGGCTCACGTTCTTTTGAATCAATAATATCGACGACCGTTATTGCCGGCCGCACGTCCCTGGATTAATCCGGTACGCAGATCATATAATTGCATCCGAGACAATTGATTCCCGGGTCCTTCGGGGTTTCGTATTCCACCTCTACTTTTGGCGCGACTACTACCTTCATCTGGTTCACCTCCTTCCGATTTTTCTAATTAATGTTTCGAATCTTCTCTCAAATCATCCAGGATAGCAGTTCAGTCCAAATCTTCCTGGAGGGCTTTTTCAACGAACATCTTGATGTCCTCTTTGTAAGGAGGACAAACGGGGCGGCTTGACTCTCCGCTTTCCCTTTTCCTCAAGACTTCTGTCTTCGGGCAATGGGCGGAATTGCAGATAGGCAGCACGGCGCATCTACGGCATTGCGGATATTTTTCGATGCTCGATTCCACCCACAGGCTGAAATTCTTCACGTCCAGCTGAATCATCCCTTCGGGCGTCAACTGCCCGACCAGATTCTCCGGCATGTCGAATGCAGATGTACATTTATAGATTGAACCTTCCGGCCCTATGACCAGTGAATGGGGATCCGCGGCATAGCACATCCCAAGTGCGGGATTCAGGAACAGGTCGCTGTCGTATAAGTACAATCCGACCTCCCCGCATATGTCCACAATCTGTTTCCGAAGGCTTCTAGTCTCGAAATTCGTCAGGAGATCGAACTTACTCTTTCCCCATGTGGGCCTGACGTAGAACCGCGCCCTCTTGTCGTCGCCGACTATGTCCTTGATGATCCGTGCAAATTCGGGGACCGTTTTCAGATTATCCCTGTCGACGTTCATTCTGACCACATACATGATTTCGGGATGGTCCGACTTCGCGATGTATTCCAGGTTCGACATGACCTTGTCGAAAGTCGTCGCCCCAGATTCGAGCATCCGGCGCTTATCGTGGAATTCTCTCGGACCGTCTATCGTGAACTGGTAACGCATTATCCTCCAGTCCGAGACGGCCTCCTCGAAGACATCCGGGGTGAGAAGGTACCCGTTGGTTGTGATCGTCGAGCTGAATGAGACGTTGTTCAGCGCTGCCTCCCTGACTGCGTGTGTCGAGACGTTTCTTATCACATCGAGTCCGACGAGCGGCTCGCCGCCGAACCACTCTATGCCGAAGTCGTGAACTCTTCCCATGTTGATGGATATGTATTTCTTCAGCGCGTTCTGGACTTCATCGCTCATCTTCGGCTTGAGAAAATTCTCGTAGCAGTATACACAGCGGAAATTGCATTCCTCGGTCGGCAGGACTATCAGGCTGAGCCGGTCCGTGCTCTTCTGCCTGGCACTGAAAGAGGCCAGGTAGTCGGGGATCTCATTTATATCTTCCGGAATTATGAACCTTGCGTCTTTCAGCGCCGGGAGCCATTCATGATCGGTGAGCTGGAACGTTTCGTGTCTCCATGCTTCCTCGAATCTTTGGAACAACGGATCTGCCTTCGACAGCTCCACAATTGCTCCCGTCCTTGCATTGAAGAGACGTGCGCCATCATCCGTTTTCACAGTTACATTGTAACGACTCTTCTTGTAATTCATCGTAGCACTCCAAACTTGTTTGTCATTTTGATATAGTGCCAATATCATGCCGCTTCGGATGCGTGAATTAGTCGCGTATTGAATGATTCAACTCCGAACTTTCCGGAATTCCGGAAAATTCATTCTCCCCTTTTCCGAATTGCCGGAAAATGCCCCTCTCCGGGAAACTGTAATCTGATTAACGTCCGGCAATCGAGGTATAGGCTTGATTTGAAGTCGCGGGCGAAGGAGTGTGTGTCCGATAATCCCGGGCGGAGATGTGCCGCCGGGCATTCGGAAAGGGATACCTTGACCGGGAGGTCAGGGTGGATCGAGATTGAGGGTGTACTCGTCCCGGGGATCGGGCTTCCGCAATTCATATACAGTATGCGAACCGACAGGCCGGCCCGCTGCCGGCTTATCCGGCTAGAACGTGACTCCGAACAAAGACTTTACTCTTCGACGATTTCGGCTGTCTTTTGCTTCGCCGCCTTGCCTGCGACAAGCTCGTAGACCGTGCTCTTTGAAGTGCCTAACGATTTCGCCACTGTCTTGTAGTCGCCCGAACAGACTGTCAGAGCGGCCTCCACGAGGTTCTGCTTGAAACATCTCTCTTTTTGCCGCAGGCTAAGACTTTCGCGGCGTATGAGGCTGCAGTTCAACGAATCGAACTTGCCTTCCGGCAGATGGTCTACTTGAATTACTTTTTCCCCATCGTCGAGAACCGCAAGCGCATACTCGATCACGTTCTTCAGCTCTCTTATATTACCGGGCCAGGCATAACACGAGAATACTTCGGTCACCTCGGGGGAAACCACTATATCTTCTCGTCCGTTCAGGTTCAGAAAGTGACTGACGAGTTCGGGTATTTCGTCAATTCGTTCCCGAAGAGGGGGGATGTTCAATTCGCATGCATGAATTCTGTGGTACAGATCGACCCTGAAGGATTTGGTCCTGACCATCTCACCCAGGTTCTCACTCGTTGCACAAACAAGTCTGAAATTCACCTTTGTGGGTGCGACCGATCCGACAGGGTAGAACTCCTGGTACTCGATTGCCCGCAGCAGTTTTTTCTGCACCGTCAGGCTCATCTCCGCGACCTCGTCGAGGAAAAGAGTACCTGAGTTGGCGACAGCGAACAGGCCGGCCTTATCGGCGTGTGCGTCCGTGAAGGCGCCTCTAACATACCCGAAAAGCTCGCTCTCAAGCAGATTGTCCGGAATTGCGGCACAGTTTATTGCGACGAACGTCCCGGTCGTGCTTCTCGGTGAATTTTCGTGCACATACCTCGCCAGTATCTCCTTACCGCTTCCCGTCTCGCCGGTGATCAGCATCGGCAGGTCGGATCTGGAGAGCTTTTTCGCCCGCTCGTAAATTCTGCCCACTGCCGCATTCCGAACGATGGGAAATGCGAGGGCAGCCATGGCCATGCTTGCTCCCAGCGCGTGGGAACCGTGGATCAGGATTGCAGCAAAATGACTCGCTCCGGTCCAGAAAGTGGCGGACAGGAGGCTCCCCGCGAGGGCGAGGACGATGGTGAAAGTTGATTTATCCATGATGTTCCTTTTCATTCGTATCTTAGCGCATCCACCGGGTTTGAAAGACTCGCCTTGATTGCCTGAAAGCTCAGCGTGAGCATAGCGGTCATGAAAACGATCAGACCCGAAGCGACAAACACCCAGAGGTTTATATTGATTCTGTACTCGAAATTCTGAAGCCACCTGGTCATCATGAAATAAGCTACCGGCCACGCTATCGTGCCGGCAATTGCCACCAGCCTTACAGATTCTCTTGATAACATCAGCACCACGCTGGTGACCGAAGCCCCCAATACTTTTCTCACTCCTATTTCCTTCGTCCTTTGTTCGCTCGTGTATAGGGTCAGCCCGAAAAGTCCCAGGCAGGCAACCATGAGAGCAACGACGGAAAAGAGGGCAAGGAGGTGCTCGTTTTGTACGTCGCTCCCGTACTGGCCGTCCAGGTAGTCGCTCAGGAATCCGTATTCGAACGGCTGGCGCGGTAAAATATTGGTCCATGTCTGCTTCACGAAACTGACGGCCGATTTCAGATTATGCGGCGCGAGCCTGACCAGTAGGTACTGACATTTGCTCGGTCTCAGCCACATTACAAGCGGATCTATTTTATTCTGCAGCGAGAAATAGTTGAAGTCTTTAACGACTCCAATAACTGAGAAAGCTTGTCCGGTTCCTAGCTTGATCTCTTTTCCGACCGGGTTCTTCCAGCCAAGTGCCTTCAACATGGTCTGGTTGATAATCACGGATGACGAGTCGGACGGGAACTCTTCCGAGAAGAATCTTCCCTGAGCTATCTCCATCCCCATGGTACGAGTATATCCATAGTCTACATAGCCTTCTCTAACTATAAGGCGGGACTGGCCGTTCGTCCTGGGTATTATTACTGCCCTTTGTGTACCCCCCGAACCGGTCAATTCGCCGGCAGAGACTGACAGGATACCAGGATTTGTCAGAAGTCGTTCCGTTATTAACGGGATTTTGGCTCTGGATTCTGCATCCCGAAGAGGGACATACATCAGGTCTTTCTTATCGAAACCCAGCGGCTTGTTATAGACATAGTTCATCTGATTGATAACGACCCCCGTTCCGGTTACAAGTCCGATGGCTATGCTGAATTGCAGGACGATGAGCGCCTTTCTGAGCAGGATACCCCTTTGGGTGGAGGAGAACCTTCCTCTGAGCAAATCCATCGGTTCGAAAGATGACAAATAGAACGCGGGGTACAGGCCGGCAACGAAACCGACGATGACGGCAATGAGCGCAAGAGTCAATATGAACAGCAACTGATTGTTATATGCGATGATTATTCGCCCTCCCATCATCGAGTTGAATGTCGGCAACAGCGCCTCCACAA
>JBJKPN010000025.1:0-53134 GCA_046706365.1 Candidatus Kryptoniota bacterium
ATGAAAACATACAATGCGGATATCAATCCGGACCGATATGATCGGCTCGCCCGGCGGAGGAATGCGAGACTATGTCACTCTCATGCATTACGGACACGAAAACCGCGTGACTTTCGTCCGGACTCCAACCAATGCGAGTTGGCTCAATACGACTGAGGCGCATTTCGGCCCTTTGAAAAGTTTTTGCCTAAACAACTCCAGCGACAAGACTCACTCGGAATCGAAAAATCTCTCGGTTCTGCCATCATGTGACCATTCCGCTCTCAACGTCGTCCCTTGGGAAACTCTTCTGAGTGATAACAAGAGTGACCGGTTCAGCTCACGTGCGTTTTCTCCCTCGATTGTCGTCGTGACTTTAAAACCACGGTCGGTACGCATAACACCATCGACTCCGACAAGATCGAGCAGCAATGCTTCAATCTTTTTCGGATCTGTTGTTTCAATATCCGCTTTGAGAATAAATTTCTTCATGTTTTCCAGCCTCCCTTTTCTGCCAATGCGAGTAGTATGAAATAGTGGTCTCACAAAAATGCGACCACGATGAGGTAGTGATCACTTACGAGTTATGCCATATTTGGCATCATCCATATGCAATACCCTTTGCCTGATCCTGAAAAACGAAAAAGGCGTTCAAATATCCCTTAGTTGAGATGGGCTACGAGACCGTCCGAACCAATGAGTTCAAGCTCTGTCAGATTTTTCGACGAATATCAACAGTTTAAAAGCCCATGAAGAAAGTCCACCCAACAAAGCGGCCAACGTCGCCAACCAAAAATGCGGACCATCCTGAATGATGCGCCATACTTGCACAAGGGCCAATAGACCAAATATTACACCGGTAACCCAGAGATATGATTTCAACGAGACTTTGTCCTTTGGCTTCGATGCGTCAAAAACTGTAAAAGTCGGGGACTAATCGGAGTCGCCTCAGTCCTGGAAATTCGTCAGATCATTTCGAATTCCATTGCGACTATTGTGCCAATGCCTCGCTTGCTTCGTATCGAGATTCTCCCTTTATGTTGTTCCACTATCTCTTTTGTGATCGCAAGGCCCAAGCCGCTTCCCTTTTCCGCTTCACTCGTGGCTTCCTTTGTTTGGCAGAAACGGTCAAACACTCTATCTATCTCACTCTCATCAATACCCTCCCCGTTGTCTCCAACAACTACAGCTATTTTATGCAGGCTAGCGCTCGACTTTGTTGACACAACAACCTTTCCGCCTTTTTTTCCATACTTGATTGCGTTCTCAATGACGTTGAGAAAGGCCCATGTCAACATCGCGGAATCCGCCAGGATCATGCTGTTAGAGTCCAAGCGGGCGCTGACCTCAATTCGCCGTCGCTTGGCAATTGGCAAGCTACGTTCAATGGCGTCACGAACGACACCATCCAGATTTATTTGTGACATATCCATTCGATTCACAGATTCGAGATTCAAACAAGATAGGGGCATGCGCTCCTGTCACTGACAATAAGCTTTCCTCCATTCCGCGCGGAGGCCTCACCTCTGGAGAGTCACGCTCCGTGTTTCCCGAGGCATCGAACTATTTCTTTGCGGAAGCACTGCCATTTCCTCGCCAGTTGTTCACTTCAACAAGATAGACTCGGATAATGAAATTAACGTGAATATTGAAATGCCGCATTTGCCTGAAGACTAGACTTTTCCTCTTGATCCATGGCGAAACAAAACGACCCTCTCAATAGCTCGACCTTGCTCCATCGCCGCATTCACGGACATAGTCTGGTCATCTGTCAAATCGACGTCGATCAACCTCAATGGAGAAAAACCACCAACGAACCGAGCCCGAAAATTACACAGTAGACGGCGAATGGAGTGAGTCTCCTGTTCTCGCTTTTGAAATATGCCGTAAGAAATTTTACTGACAAGAACGAAAAAAGGGCGGCACAAAGGCCCCCTGCGACGGAGACGCCCATGGCAGAGAGATTCCCTGAAGCGACCAGCTGCGGCAGCTCAAGCGCCGCGGCCGCAGCTATGATAGGCGTAGATAGCAGGAAGGAGTATCTTACCGCGTCTTCGTGGGACAATCCCACCATAAGCGAACCCGCTATGGTAGATCCTGTGCGTGAAAACCCGGGCATCAGTGCCAACACTTGCATTAGGCCGACTTTGAATCCCTGCCACCACGACATCCCTGAGATCCTTTGGTCACTGTCCTGAGCGTCGCTGAGAGGAGCTCTCCGCCTGAGGATTTCCGCTACAAAGAGTAATACGCCGTTCAAGGCGAGAAAGACAGCGGCGAAATAGCCTGAAAGGAGTTGTACGCGGATGAAATGCTTGAACAAAAGACCGACAAGCCCGGCAGGAATAGTCCCGATTACAAGAATCCATGCAAGCCGCGCGTCGGTGTCGTCCGGGTTGACCTTCCTAAGCTTAACCGACCGGAAGAAGCCGGAGACTATCCGTACCCAGTCCTTCCAGAAGAAGAGCAACAGTACTAGAGCGGTGGCGGTGTGCGTCGCAACGAGAAACATCAAGAAGAACGGACTTCTCTGGTCGAGCTTCCATCCCAGCAATTGAGGGATGATAACGCTGTGGCCAAGGCTGGATATAGGAAACAACTCAGAAATTCCCTGGAGAATTCCTAGCACAATCCCCTGGAGGTATGTCAACATGGCAGTTCCTTCGCGATAGTTTTGGTGATAATGGCATCTAGAACTCTCTAGTTCAGTCCGGGTTCTACTTCTCTTACCAGATTAGCTGTACCATAATAACAAAATGGAGTCAAGTCACAAATACCCCTGGTGCGCAATTTCGTTCAAACGATTAACTCAAATTGGGCATAAGTAGCGAGACTCAAGGAAAAACCATGTGGTTCAGTCTTGCCCTCAGTATCTCCCTTGCCCGAGAGACTCTTGTCTTTGCGGCATTGATGCCTATCCCGAGCATTTCCGCAATTTCCGCGTAATCCATCTCATCGATTTCCCGCAAGACAATCGCAGTTCCCAGGAGAGGGCTCAAATTCTTCATTTCGTCCTCTACGATTCGTGCAAATTCTTGCTTTTCATATGAATATGCAGGGTCACTTGATGAGAGGTCAGGTATTTCGTTGTCAAGATTCGACTTCTTCGGCATCCCGAAAACTTCAGAAAAGGTAAAGACTGGTCTGGCTAATTTGCTTCTTATCTGATCCAAGCAGAGATTTACAGTGATACGAGTAAGATAAGTGTAGAACGAAGACTCCCTCCTAAATCTACCGATTGAACTGAACGCCCGGACAAAGGCAAGATGGGAGATCTCTTCTACATGCTCACTCCCCAGAATCGAGTATACAGTGGAACCTACTCTATCCTTATATAGTGCGACCAATCCGGAAAAAGAAGATTCGTCACCGTTAAGCGCACCTTCTACTAATACGCTCTCCATCCGCTGTCTTTCCTTCAGATTTGTTCGCGATCCCATGTTCGTTCCCTTTGCCAACTTCCTTAATCTCGTGAAACCGGCCAGTTCCTTGAACATTGAGCTGGAGAAAATCTGCCGATCTCCACAATCATCTAAAGATATCTATTGCTACCAGCCTTTATATGAGACATGCTCTTACTCAAAACTTGACTATGTCGGTGGCGCTAAACGGTTGAGCACTTCCGTCACTTTTCCCCCAGGGACGGCCTTCATCGCAATCTTCTCCGCCTGCGATTTAATGACCTTCTAATTCTGTCCTACAGTTTTTGAGTGACCATGATTGTTTGACCCTTCCTCATTTGCCTCTTCAGCATTCTCTTGCTTCTCGTTTGCCATCGACTCATTTTGAAATTTTAACACCATTCCTGAAACTGGGTTGATCCGGACTCCCTTTATAGTTCCATCTGCTCGGACGTGAAAGGACCAGATATGCTTTCCATTCTCTTTCTCGTATTCTCCACTGAGTATTTTTCCTCCTTTTACTGCAGCCAGGGCTGCCTCTTCGGCCGCGGGTTTCGTGATTATTGGCTTTAACTGGGCCTCTGCAAAGAGCGGGATACTCAATACCATGGCAAAAGTCACCATTGTTCTGTGAAACATAGATGGTCCTTTTATCCGACGATAACAAATTACCACGCCCAAATGAAATGGACATGAATTTCCTCTATTAGGCCCCCCTTTTCTCGACGGAATATTTCATCGGAGAATAACGTCGACAATTCTGCCATTGCCCCGGGTTGGTGCTGGGCTCTCTTCTCAAGAGTGTCCGACCACGGAATTCAAGTTCTCCCATGGGCTACCGATAACCATGGTAGCGGAGTCCGCTGGCATGTTCCAGTACTCCGCAACCATTCATTAACAATCGAAAGGAGCGAAGCACCATGGCTGTATCACCAATCGGTCAGAGCAGCATTGCCGCCCAGGCGGCAGCTACTTCGGCAAAGACCGGCACCGCGGCTCAGGCCACTTCATCCACTTCAGGAACCAAGAAAGATTCCGCAGTGATTTCGCAAAAGGCGAAAGACATGGCGGCTGTTCAGGCAGGTAAATCTTTCCAGGAAGAGGCAACGGAGTCAGCGGCGGCCAAACTTCAGGAAGCCAATGGGCATTAGCCCAACATGGGATGTCTGAAACGACTTACGGTGAGGGGCGATGGCAAGTCACCCCTCACTTCCTTTTGCTGAGCTGACGGCTAAAGAAATCTCGCGAGAAGTCTTCTCTCGCACCGTTTTTCATCCTTATTTCATTCGCTTGGGGTACATTGGGTTGTTAACCTTTAAAACAGGAAGGCGTATGCGTTCGCGATTCACTTGACTCGCACGCCGAACTCCTTCCCGACGGCTTACGTTCCTATAGTATCTTCTTAACCTTGAATCACTGGACTAGAAATAAAAAGTGCGTAGTGCGATACTGGAAAACGGTTCTATCCTCATTTTGCTCCTGACCCTTGCGAGACCTGTTTACGGCCGGCAGGTGCAGTCGATCAGCACCGGTTCCATTAGGGGACAGGTGGTCGACAGCACCACCCGGTCTCCAATAGAGTTCGCGAACGTCATTCTGTTCAAGGCAGGGAGCACCGCGCAGGTGACCGGCGCGATGACTGACAAAGCGGGGAGATTCACGCTTTCAAGGGTCAAAACGGGACGTTATTACCTACATGTCCAGATTATAGGATACCTTACCAAAACGATTCACGGAGTAGTGCTCTCGAAATCGAATCTCAAGTTGAACCTGGGCATAATTTATCTGACTTCATCGGCCATAAACCTGCCGGCGGTCGTCTCAGAAGGTAACAGGTCGCCGATTACGTACCAGGCAGGTAAGGAGGTCATAGATGTGAACCAGATCAAGACGGCCCTGGCAGGTACGGCGGCAGACGTGCTGGAGAATGTCCCGTCAATCAGCGTAGACATCAACGGCAATGTAAGTTTGCGGGGGAGCACTAATTTTCAGGTTCTGATCGACGGCCGTCCATCGGTGATGAGCGCCCAGAACGCCTTGCAACAGATACCGGCAAGCTCAATTAAGAACATAGAAATCATAACCAATCCTTCGGCCAGGTACGACGCGAGCGGTACCGCTGGAATAATCGACATAATTCTGAAGAAAGATTCCGATCTGGGATTAAGCGGCATCGCAAATCTCATGGGAGGCTTCGAAGATAAGTACGGTGGAAACTTCATCGTCCAATATAAGACTAAATCGATGAGCTACACTTTGGGCGCCGACATCAACCGCCGCACCTTCCCCGGCACAAATACCGAAAAGAAACAGTTCATTATCGGCAGCAATACTTCTAATCTGAATTCAAACGGAGACGTCCTGTGGCAGCGCATCGTATCAGGTGTAAGAGGCGGGATCGGATTTAATTTGAGCAAAAATGATGACCTGTTACTCGACGGAAGGTACGGCGGCAGGACATTCCATCATTATTCATCCTTGCAAACGGAACAAACATCCAATTCTCAGCCGCAGCAAATTAACTACATAGACAGCCATAACTATGATCATTACGGTACATACTACGCTTTAGACGGAAACTATACACACACTTTCGGCCCGTCCGGCAACCAGCTTACCGCCTATCTGTCCTTCAGGCATCACAACTCAGACGATTCCGGGATCAGTGCCGCTACACAACTGGACAACACGCTCAATGGAACGCAGACAACCGAGCTGGGGCCGCACAACGAGTCGAGAGGAAACATCGACTACACGCTCCCTGTCAATAAGTCCGAGACATTTTCCGCCGGAACAGAATTCTTCAGCAGGACCTATCAGGATAAAAACAAGCTTTACAGCTTCGATTCGACCAGCAGCCAGTACTATTTCCAGGCGCCCTTCAGTCACACAAATAATTTCAATCGTTCCAGGTTTGCGGCTTATTCGATGTTTTCGGACAAATGGGACAGCCTGCAGGTCCAGGTCGGCTTTCGCACGGAGTACACGTACCAGCTCGTAGCGCAGGCGGACACGAACCAGAGCTTTGCCTTCAGCAGGTGGGACTATTTCCCTTCCCTGAGTTCATCCTATAGTTTCGGCGGGGGGACTCAGCTTATGGCAAGTTACACCAGGAGGATTGAAAGACCCGACGGCGGAGACCTTGAGCCTTTTTATTCATGGTATGACGCAAACACGGTTCATATAGGAAATCCCTCGCTGAAACCCGAGCTTATCGACAGCTATGAATTCGGAGCCGCAACCTTTTTCGGAAAGGCATATTTCTCGAACGACATATATTATCGCTTGACCCATGACAAAATCGAACACATTAATTCCGTATACGCGGAAAATGTGACCCTCACGTCTGTTGCAAATGTCGGAAACGACTATTCCCTCGGCTACGAGTTCAGCCTCATGATCAATCCCATCAAGGCCTGGCAGCTCAACTTAATGGGGAGCCTTTACGACTACAAAATAAGCGGCGCCGTGAGCAACCGGTCATTTGCAAGAGAGAGTTTCGATTGGAGCTTGAAGGCCAACAATACACTTACGCTGACCCATTCAACCGAGGTCCAGATGAATGCAAGGTACCACAGCCCTTCCGTAACGGCCCAAGGAAAGTGGGGCGGCTTCTTCACGACCGATCTTGCGGTAAAACAGGACTTAATCGGCAAGACCCTTTCGCTGACTCTTCAGGCCAACGATGTATTAGCTACCGGGAGACGAGAGTTTACATCCCAGGGGGCGGGCTTTTACGACTACAACTACTACTACCGTCGGGCACCGATCGTCATGCTGAATCTCCAGTACAATTTCAATAATTATAAATCGGAAAATCAGCGGGGTGGCAGTTAACAACAACGCGGTATGGGGCCGCATGTTCATCTTTTTCATCTGAGAATCACAATGGAAGGGAATATTACTTCTCGGCGGAATTGATACGTATTCAGACACGACGATGAGATTCGGGATTCCTGATATCCCGATTGCCGCATAATTCAGTTTCCGGTCACAGTGATTCAATAAAAAGCACGAGGGTATCGATGATGGAAAAGATGATGACGAAGCATTACGAGATGACCAAGGTCCCGGAGATCACACTTTACTTCTGGATCGTGAAGGTTCTGACAACCGCCATGGGTGAGAGCACATCAGACTTTCTTGTATTTCACATGAATCCGTTTATCGCAGTAGGAATCGGAGCCACCGGATTCGTGGCGGCACTCGTATTGCAATTCCGCGCGAGCCGGTATATCGCCTGGGTCTATTGGTTCGCGGTCCTGATGGTGGCAGTTTTCGGGACAATGGTCGCCGATGTCCTTCACGTCGTGCTCGGTGTACCTTACATCGTTTCTACCGCTTCCTTTGCGGTCGCACTCGCCGCCATTTTTGCTGTATGGTACACTAGCGAGAAAACTCTCTCCATTCACAGTATTTATACCGTCCGCCGAGAGCTCTTTTACTGGGCCACCGTGTCGGCAACATTCGCACTTGGAACCGCTGCCGGCGATATGACCGCGACCACGATTGGCATCGGATATTTCCTGTCCGGCATATTGTTCACCGTGTTGATCCTCACGGTTGCTCTCTTGCATTACCTGACACAAAAGACTTCGGGTGCAGGATCACATCGTTTGAGCAGCGAGGTGCTCACATTCTGGCTCGCGTACATCCTCACCCGCCCTCTCGGCGCGTCATTCGCCGACTGGATGGGTAAGCCGTCAAGCTGGGGAGGTCTTGGATGGGGCGACAACACGGTCAGTCTTCTTCTCTTCGTCCCCATTTTGTGTCTTGTGTGGTATCTGGCTCTGAGCCGGAGAGACATTAGGCTTCCGGAGACCGATCCGTTAAACGAGAGTGACATGATGAGTCCGGCGAAATGACGCTTTCGGCCTGAAAAACGGTTTATCCTGTTAGCCTGCGATTTCCGCAGGCCGATGTTTGCTGGCTCTAGAGAGATGCGCGGTTTCCGACAAGCAGAGGGACGCCCTTGGGGACTTCAACTCTCCCGACCACTTCGTTTATGTCCGCTGCTATCTCATCTACGTCGACAAGCTCAAAACAACGTACCGTCTTGCATGTTTTTGCCATCTTATTGATGCAGGTAATGTTGCGGCAAGGTGTCGGGGAAATGTAAATATGTGATGGTGCGTCCTGATTTGCAGGGAAGAATTCCGGATACCGCGAGTCGTAGCCGTATATCCGAGCGGGAGTTGCACCGAAAACCGAGAAAACAGCGGTCCGGTTCCTGAATTCGTACATGCCGGACCTGGACCGTCTGTGAGCGGCGGCGATATGTAGCGGTCCCGCATCTCCGGAAATGTACAGGTCTGTGAAATCGATCAGGGCCGCATATGCGTCAATAGGTAGCGAGGAGGGTACGACGGTTATTCTCCAACGTTCGCGTGCGGTGAGACGCTCGAGTATGCGGTGCTCGATTCCGCGGTCTGTATGGCCTGCACCCAGAAGAATATTGTGCGGCAGCGACATCAAACGTTTCAGGAGATCAACCTGGGCCTCTACAGGGATTCTCGTGAACCTTGTCGAAGCATCAGGATTGAGGAGAATCAACCCTTCGCTATCCAGCAAATGCCGGCTGGCAAGGAATCTCTCAGCCTCCGAGACGGCGGCGTCAGAAAGAGTCACGGTTATCCCGGTAAACTCATCCTCTCTTAAGGGGTCGATGGTTCCGGAAAAGAGGTCGTGGACGAATTTATGAGTCTGGTATACAACATGGTTTCTCACGCTCTTGAGCCTTTCGCCCTGTATCAGCATCGACGCGAGAGTCGTAAAATTGAACACCTTGTCCCGCGCCGGAAAATGATTCTTAAGCTGGAAGAAAGGGGAAAACGTGAAAATCAGGTCGTACTTACGCGAGGTGGATATGCGCTTGACGGTGTCGAAATCGCTTTGTGTCGGAAAGGGGGCGCCATGAAATTCAGGAAGCAGCCGGCTGACCTCGGGGTTACCTTCCACCAGACTCTGAGCTGCCGCCCCTATTACAAAGTCGATCTCTGCCGCAGGAAAGAAGTCACGAAGCGCACTTACGCTCGCCTGCGCGAACAGGGCGTCTCCAATGTTCAGATCGCTGAACACGAGTATCTTGTGAATTCTCTTAATATTCCTGAGGCGATCTACATCCTTCCCCAATTTACTCTTGACCATCCGATCGCTTCCGAGGAGATGGGTCAGCGACCAATCAAGTGTGCGCGCGCCTCCGCGGGGAAAGATGTCTGTTAAGACACTGGAAATATGGAACAGATTACTGTAAAGGTCCTTATTCTCCATCTCGATCTAGCCGTCAAGGCCGTTAGTTGAACATGTCCTTCATTCTGTCAAACTGATACCCCCACGCTGGCTGATCGAACGACTCGGCGGGTGCCACCATGCCTCTTGCTGTCCTCAATATAACCAAGTTAGGAGCGCAAAATGAAACGAATGTGAAAAATATGTAAAGTCCTAGATAAGGAATTAGAATGACTCAGTCAACGCCCTCAGTTTCGCAACAATTGCGCATTGGGTGACGCTTGATACAGGCCGACTTCAGGTCCGGTAAGAAGTTTATTCGCAATCACCGGGATTCGTCCGGAGCACTTGTCGTCTTGGTCTCAAAAGCCTGACTCGATTCACTTAATTCGAAACAAATGTCTGCGCTATATCGTTTCCAAATTGAATTAACATTGAAGAAGATGCCGTGAATTATTCGATGCCTTAAAAACATCGAAGGAGCAACCATGAACGGCATATCGGAAAGACTTGCAATTAGAAGGGGCCCGACGCACGGGCCGTTACATCTCCTCGCGGGCTGTAATTGAGCTTAGACTATTTCCAATCCGGCATGGCACCGTTTTGGATCAGCATGTGACGGTTGTTGTCGTTGGTCCCGTTCGCGGTGCTGTTCATCACCCAAATGTCCCCCTGTGACCCGCGAGTGTTGGACGCGTTTTCGAAAATGATGTACGCACCGTCAGGGGAGAATTTGGGATACAGGTCGTTCGTCCCGTCGGGTTTGCTGTCCCCCGTGTACTGAGTATTGGCAGACAGGTCGAAGGTTTGTTTCGTATTGATATCTATTTCGAATATGTGTGAATCGAGCATTCTCCCGTCAGAGTTTTCATATCCGGAAACGTCGTGCGTGTACAATACCTTGCTTCCATCGATCGAGAATGAAGGACTGCCGGTGGCCCCCGGCGTCTCCGGTACTAACAATGTCGTGTCACTACCGTCCGAGTTCATCAAATAGATCTCCGAATCGTAAACATCCGGTCCGACTGCCAGAGCGGCTATCTTGTTTCCCTGCGGTGAATAGGAGCAGTCGCTGAAGTCCATGCCGGCGGGAGCGGTTGCAATCAATGTCAGGCTGCTTCCGTCGGAGTTTATCCTGTAGAGCTTGTTGTTGTTCCCGTAAAGAAGATAGGCGCCGTCGGGTGACCAGCAGAACCCGATCCCATTGTTGCCGTATCCTGTCACGCCAACGGTGGTCACCTGGAAGACATCGCTTCCGTCCAGGTTCATCGTGTATATCTGCGGATCCACGTTCGCATCGGAAGTAAATGCGATGATATCGTGTCGCGGGTTGAATCTCGGCCACCAGTCACGGAAGTTGTCGCTTGTCAGTTGGACGATGTTGGCAGCTCCGCTGTCGGAGGAGAATATCTGATAGTTACCGCTTACCATCCGGGCAAAGACGTACGGATTGTCCGGCAGGGGCATAGTCGTAAAACTCCAGACGTTTCCGTTTGTTGTAACGGTGTCCGTACCCTTCGCAATAACCTGCCAGAAATAGGTCGTGCCGAATTTCAGATTCTTGACCGTCGTAGTCGTGTCAGTGATCCGCGATGCGATGAGATCAGGCACGCTTGATCCCGGCTGGTACAAGTAGACATTGAACCACGTTGTGTCGCTACCGGTTGAGACAGTGGCCGGGTTGTGCCATGCTAAGGTTACTGATAGCGGTTCGTTTGCGGCCTGATCGGCAGGAGAAGGGTTAGTGGGCGCGGACGGCGCGTAACTCGAACTCGTGCTGAGAAAGATCACCGCCTGTGCGGTCCCGCCGCTCGTAACTGCAACCGATACGGAAGTCTGATTATAACCGGTCTTCGAGGCGGTTACGGTATAATTGCCTACCGTGACATTTGAAACCGTGAACTGCCCGCTATCGCCTGTGGCAATTGCATTAGTCGGTGGATTTGTCGCTATGCTGGCGCCCGCGACCGGGGTCTTACCGTCCGGCGCGTAGACTATACCCGAAATGGATCCATAGAGTGTGGGAGAAACGGTGTTCTCATTACAAGCCATAATTGTCAGCGGTAACAGAAGCGCCAGAGCGTACTTCAATCTCATAATAGACCTTTGATCTTTTGTTTTCGCTTTATTACTCATGCGAATGTTGCAACTGCCTTTCTTTCCAGTAATGCTCAACACTGTCCTGACTCACCAGCCGTCCGTTCACGAAAGCCGATAATTTGAAAAAGTACGAATCGTGCGAGCCCACGTTCATCTTGACGGTGGAAAGCACAGCCTCGCTCTTACTTTCCACCTTGACTTGCCCCCGCTGCGTCGTTACCGAACTCCCGGCCGCCCCCGTACGATGCGAGACAAACAGATACGATACGGCAACTTTCTTATTGCTGCCGTTCCTGAAGTCTGCCAGTACCGATACCACACTCTTACTTGTTTTCGAGGAGATCCAGCACCGGTACTCGGAACTCCCCGACTGGGCATTGTTCGCAAGAGAGTGTACACCCCCCAGGTTCGGGCCAATCCCCAAATACATTATCAATATAAAAGCTAGCGAGTGCATCGGTCAGAATTTACCATCACTGTTTTTGCGGAATGGGCCCGCGATCCGTTCAACCGCCGTATCAGTCGGATACAGTTGCGCGAATCCGCAAGAATCGAGTTTTTTCATAATAATTAAGACCTGCTTCCGTTTCCCTACCCTGACTGCCGAAACCGGGACATCAGACATGGCGATTTTCTCTCTGACTTAGTGGAGGATATAGATTGTACCGTTCTGGATTGCCATGCTGCTGTTGCCGCTCTGGATTATTCTCAAGGGAATAGATGTCGATCGAGTCTCCAAATCGACAACAGAATTATTGTTACCGGTCTGGATCAGCTGGTCGGTCATCGAGTTTGTCGTGACAATTTGACCGGCGACGTTATAGTTTCCGTATTGGGAGATGAGCGTCGTGTTGCCGCTCCCTTTCACGTTAACCAGGGCGGTATTCTTCGAACCGTTCTGCAGAATGGTGCTGGAATTGCCTTGCCCGGTTTGATTGATCATGCCGAGATTCGAACCGACCTGTGTAATCGACGCCAGGTTGTTATTTCCTATCTGCGCGATGTTCGCGTCGTTGTTTATCGCCGTCAGGCTCTGTGCCATATAAACGTTCTCGACCTGGGTAACGCCGGCAGGATTTAATTCAAGGCTCGGATCCGTCGCGTTGAAGAGCGATGACGGGGTTTGGGCCTGTAAAGAACCGGCCAAACACATGGCCAGGATTGCTGCAATGAAAAGTTTGTTCACTCTTTTGCCTCAGGATGAGTAATCAAATCAGAGGGATGAAGGACTTCATCCCTCTGAAATCTTGCTCGGTTAATGCTGAGTTATCGTAGCCGTGTTTGAGCTTCCGGCCTGCATCACACTGCTCATGTTCGCAGTCGACGGATTCGCCAGCGTACCCTGGTAAACATTCGCAATGTTGTTATTCCCGGCTGTCTGGGAGACCGTGCTTATGTTCCCGATGCCGTACTGGCTCAACGCTGCCGAGTTGTTGTTTCCGCTCTGAGTGATTCCGAGCGCCGCAGTCGAAGTGCCGGAGGTGTTGTCGCTTCCATCCTGAGTCACGCTCAAGGTGTTTCCATTCCCTTGAACGTAGTTGTAGGAACTGTTGCCATCTCCGCCACTCTGAGATTCGGTGGTACGATTGCTACTGCCCATGATTGCAGTATTTTCAACATCGTTGCTGCCGTTCATTGATTGAGCTGTGATGTTGGAGTTGCCCGTAATCATCGCCGTTGCTGCATCTCCGCTTCCCGTCACACTTTGTGTCGAGTGATTCGAGTTGCCGTTCTGATTGATATTGGCAACGCTCTGAGCGACCGAGTTTACATTCTGGGAACTATAATTGCCGCTACCAGTCTGAGTGGATAATGCGGTGTTGCTCGGATGTGTGTTGTCAGTGCCGCCGACAACGGATTGCGAAGCCTGGTTACTGTTTCCAGACTGGTTCACTCCCGCGTAGTCATTATGACCATTAACGCTTTGAGTTGACATGTTCAAATCGCCAACTTGAGAAGCCGTTCCTTGCGGTCCATTGAAATTTGCGCCACCCTGGAATGTCTGAGTAGCCGCATTGTTGTCACCATGCTGGTAAACTCCGACTTCGCTTGTCGGATATATACCATTTCCCCCAAAAACGCCTCCATTAATCGTTTGGGAAAAGTGGTTGTCATTGCCGATCTGTTCTGCACTCAAATTATCGGTGTAACCATTCTGGATATTCTGGCTGCCGACATTCCCGGTCCCCTGTTGAAGGGCATTCTCATGCCTGCCGTTGTCGTTGCCGTTTTCAACTTGAACCATTTGGTTGTTGTTGCCTACCTGCTCGAGTTGGACGGTCTGGTAAGCGTAGGCCAGATTGTCGGTCGTATTCTGATTCTGGGTGACGGAAGCTACGTTATTGGAACCGTTCTGAGTTACATCTGAAGTATTTACTCCGGCACCTTTGGAGTACTGGGATACTGTGAGCTTGTTTGAGGATCCCCCTTCCTGGAGAGCCGTGCTCGTTTGGTTGATCCCAGTCTGGCTAACCGTAGCCTTGTGGTTACTACCGGTCTGGGTAACCGTCGATGCATCCTGTGCCGAAGCAATTCCCACCAGGAACATCACCGCGACGAGGCTTCCTATTAAATTCTTCATGTTTCTTCCTTTCGAGTTTGTCCTGTCTTTTACGGAATAAAATCTATTGGGATGAGGGTAACTCATCCCAATGACCTACTTTCTTGCTAGTGCTGGGTTATCGTAGCCGTGTTCGAGCTACCGGCTTGCATCACACTGCTCATGTTCGCAGTCGACGGATTCGCCAGCGTGCCCTGGTAAACGCTCGCCACGTTGCTATTTCCGGTGGTCTGGGAGATCGTGCTGGTGTTTCCTGTGCCATACTGGCTCAGCGCTGCCGAGTTGTTGTTTCCGCTCTGGGTGATTCCGAGCGCCGCAGTCGAAGTGCCGGAGGTGTTGTCGCTACCATCCTGAGTCACGCTCAAGGTGTTTCCATTCCCTTGAACGTAGTTGTAGGAGTTGTTGCCGCTCCCGCCACTTTGAGCCTCTGAAGTTCTGTTGTTATTGCCATAGATTACAGTATTTGCGTTGTCATAGTTGCTTGGCGCCGTCTGTGTCTGTGTAGTGACGTTGCTGTTACCATAAGCGGTCACTGTTTCGTGATCACCTATACCGGACACCGTCTGATAGGAACGATTCAGGTCGCCGCTCTGTGTCATGGTGGCATGGTTCTCGTTGTTGGTGGGGTTATTGTACGCGCCGCCACTCATGTTTTGAACTCCGGTGTTACTGTTGCCAGACTGTGTCATAGTTCCGTAGTTATTAATGTTGCTGTTGATGGTCTGTTGAGCCGAGTTGGAGTTGCCAGTTTGCGTTACGGTGCCGTTCAACCACGCGCCAGTGGTATACTGAGTAGCAGTATTATTGTTCCCGATCTGGGTGGCATCCACGCTATTAGTATACCCCTCGTACATGTTCTGAATCAGGCTGTTGTTATTTCCCTGTTGGAATCCATGTTCGTTCTCGCCATTCCAGTTGGTTCCCATTGCAGTCTGATGGCTCGCGTTGCTATTCCCAATCTGTTCGATAAATGCAACGTTGCCATTGTTGTTTTGGGTATTGCTACCGACCATTGTCTGCGACACCGTAGAGAGGTTTCCGACACCATTCTGAATTACAGTTGCAGTCTGCGGGGCACCGTTTTCTGAATTCTGGGTCACGTTCGCCGTGTTTGAGCCGTTAGACTGTGTAATGCTCGATCGCTGCATGTACATATTGGTCGTCTGGGAAACCGAAGCCTTTTGGTTGGTTCCGGTCTGAGACACATAAGATGAGTCCTGTGCGGCAGCAAAGCCTACGAGAAACAGCACCGCTACCAAAGTCCCGAAAATGTTCTTCATGATTTTCCTCTCGGATTTTAGAATTTCTATTTCTTCCATGGCTCGGAAGGCCCCCTCCGAACTCACGAGCTGTTTGACGGCGCCCTTTGATTCCGTTTTCAAATGAGCTTTGACTCTCTTAATTTGAAGCCGGAAAACAAATTTGGGGCGGCGTTTGAGCTCCCGCGCAGATCATCCTACTTCCATGTAGAATGATGGGACTCACTCGCTGCCCTCTTTTGCAGCACAGCCTCTCTCCCGATGTGCGCTTTCTTCAAACTCCAGGACGCGCGCCGTATTCTGCACTGCAATGTCATTCCTCCTTCCATTCCCTCCTTTCTTCCACATCACCTTTCTTGTCGTTCATTGGACTTTTGTTCCATCGTTTTTGAAACTCAATACGAACGAAACACCGGCCGCGATCACGGTCCGAAATACACGTTTATCCCGAGCTGGCCGGTCCAGAACCAGTCGAAGTATTTGCCCCCGACCAGGCCGTCAACCCTGTCGCTCAAAGCGTAGTGATCGTTGAACTCGAAACTCAGTCCGACATTGTCAGATGCCAGGTACTCCACTCCCAGACCGCAGTTGACTGTGGCAAACGAGCTCTTCACGAGATCTATCGGGTAACTCGGGGAAGTCGACTGCGTCCACTCCCTCACAAGCACCCCCGCACCGAACGACACAAACGGCGTGATGACGTAGTCCGGCATGAGATTGTAGATTCCTTTGACATCCAGGTAGTCGTAATTGTCTTTAAAAGCATCGAGGGCCGAAAGCTCGCCGCGTCCCAAACTCAGCCCTGCATAGAAGGACGGCGCAAGCCTCATCTTAACGCTCCCGCCGTACATTATGTGAAATTCAGAATTGGCATAATCGCCGTTGTAGATCTGCGCGCCGGAATTGAGACTCACCCCGAAGAGCGCTCTTCTTTGCGAGACCGGCCGCCCCATATAATCGTCCTGTTCGGCGTCCCGCTTCTGTTCCGCGAAGTTCTCGAATGCCGTGCTCGTCGTATCTCCCGGGAATTTCAGCGACCAGTAACCGTCGTAGACCCCTTCGACAACCAGGTTCTTCACAGCTTCCTGTATGGCTTCAGTGACGGCGACGTCGACCGGCTCGTTGTACGTAAAACCGGCCTCGGCCTGCGCGAGATCGGTATACGACACGTAGCTGTAAAACCCGACGTCGATTTCCTGCGAGAGAACGGTTTTGGAACCCGTAACCGTCAGCAGGTCTCTTCCGTTTTGCGTTGAAACAGCCCTGAGATATACGGTAACCTGGTCCTCGTGGTACAGTCCCGATGCACTCGTCCCGAAGAATTTCGCGCCTTCTCCTCCCGTCAGGATATTCGAATCATACGAAATTATTCCACCCTCCAGAACAACGCCGGCATACATAAGCGGCGGAAGTGCCGGGAGTTTTTTCCCGTCGTCACCAAGGTAATTGTCCCTTGTCGATCGGATTATCTTCCGCTCGTTCAAAAGGTCCGAAAGACCTTCCCTTTCCACGGGTACGAACCAGCCTGACTGCTGGAGTGCCCTCATAAGTATCGAAGTGCCGCCCTGGGTGATAGCAGTAGAGAAGCTGGTGCCGGTTGAAGACGTTTTGTATTGTCCCGTCTGGTCCCTGAAGGCATAGACTGCCGCGACTATGGGCTCCTTCGGCGGCGGCAATGACTTCAATTCCGCATCCATCACGGTCGCGGGGGCCGGCGTCGGCACCGATCTTTGGAATGGCTCAAACGTCGCGCAACCTGTTAATGTGAACACACTTATCGTAAATGCTAAGACTGCGATTCCTGTTTTGGACATGAAGAAGGTTCTTTCTCATCTTAGTAGTATGGAACTATCACGCTAGTCGAGCCGCCGCCCAGAACGTCCTGTATGTTGATGTGGATGCCGTCGTTCGACGGGTTAATGTCTACCATGTAATTGCCGAACTGGTAATGGCCGGGAGTAAGCGCGTTCTCGCCGAAAACCTGCGAGACTATCTTTTGCGAGAGCTCGCTGAGAATTGCATTGTCCAGTGTGGATTGGAAATCCTGGAGAGGATTGGTGCCGTATAATCCGCTCGTCGACGAACCCGGAGCGCTGAATCTCTTCTCGGCCTGGGCCTCTGACTGCATCCAGGCCCCGTTGAACGAGCTTCCGCCGAAGTTCGGGTTTATTGGAGTATAGATAAGCTGCTGCGCAAGCACAGGCCTGCTCCCGAGGAGTAGAAATGTAAGAAACACTCCGGCACACAAAACATAGCACTTCATTACGCTACCTCTGATTTATGGTCCTTAGTCAGTAGATTCCTGTTCCGGACATGTCTTCACCGTCAAGCTGCCTCTCGATTTGCCTGTAGTTTTCCACATAAGAGAGGACAACCGCTGCGGCCTGCTGCGCAACCTGCCTGATGGCGTCATACCTCGGCTTTATGAATCTCTTGAAGACGTAATTGCCATTTATTTTTATGAAGATCAGTGTGCCAAGCGTCGGCATCGGCTTCTCTTCAATTACGATCGTATAGTCCCCCAGCTTCGGCGGCGGATTCCAGCTTTGGTTGAAAAGATAAACGAAGTTCCTTCCGAGAACGCTGATCGTGTGGTCTATAACCATTCCGCCCAGGTCGATCTCATCAGCGTGGGCCGCCGAATCGATTCTGGTAGTGTCGATTGTCGCCACAGCCGACGAATCAGGTTTTCGATTCTCAGCAGGCTTTCGCGACGAGGCCATCCCGAAGACTACGCCCGGCATCGCTGCTGCAAACAAAAAAAGAGGAACAACTGATTGGATCCAATTCACCCTGTGATGCATCAGCTGACTCTCACCGCCATGCATCCGATGTGCTGCTGGATTCTGCCATGGTGCTCCAATTCCTTCCCGTATTCAATACGGACTTCTAGGTGATTAAGACAAACAAAACACGAACGCTCGCGCATCACCGTGCAATCGGCGTGCCGTCAGCAGAACGCGCAATTATCCGAAACACTGCAGGAAAATTCGGGAGTCGATCATCGCGTGTGAAAGAATTGCACGGCCTTCGCGTGAAAATTTTTCACACGAAGGGGATGCTCTGCGGAATTTCGGATTGGAACTGTGGGGAGGTCAGTGGGGGGTTATGTTGTAGGCTTTGATCTTGTTGTAAAGTGTGTGTCTCGATATCTTCAGGAGCTTTGCGGCTTCGGTCTTGTCCCAGCTTGTTTTGTTCAGAACGTACTCGATATGTTCCTTCTCCACGCAATCGAGACTCAGGTCCTGTCGTTCCGGCGCTGCCGGTCTGTTCAAGTTTTGCCGGAAGAATATGTCTTCCGGATTGAGTGTGTCTCCGTTTGCCAGGACAACAGCCTGCATGAGCACGTTTTCCAGCTCCCTGACATTGCCGACCCACTCGTGATTGCGAAAAACCTCCATCACTTCATGGGGGACTTTCCTGACGTTCTTGTTGAGTTCCCTGTTGATCTTCTGGAGCAGATAGGTCACGAGTACCGGGAGATCGTCCTTTCTTTCTCTGAGCGCCGGAAGATCGATTCTGAAAACGCTGATTCGGTAGAACAGGTCTTCCCTGAACTTTCCCTGCCTTACAAGTTCTTCCAGGTTCCTGTTCGTCGCGGCAATAACTCTGGCCTTCATAGGCAAAGTAACCCCGTCACCGACAGGTTCGAACTCCCTCTCCTGAAGTATCCTGAGGAGCTTGACCTGGAGACCCATGGGTATTTCCGAAATCTCGTCGAGGAAGACCGTCCCGTCTGCGGCGGTCTCAAATCTTCCCTTTCTGTCCTTAACTGCTCCTGTGAAGGCTCCTTTGACGTGGCCGAAAAGCTCGCTCTCGACAAGAGTTTCAGGAAGCGTCGAAAGGTCGACAGCCACGAAGGGGAGGCCCTTTGTTATGCCGGAATTGTGTATTACCCTGCTTACAAGCTCCTTGCCAGTGCCGCTCTCTCCCTGTATGAGCACGCTCACCCGGTTCGACGAAATCTGGCCGATCTTCTTGAAAACATCCAGCATGCCGGGAGACTTCCCGACCATCACGGGACTGTTGCCGTTCCCGTCGATATAATATTCTGCGGGGAGTACAAGGTCGGCCGGCGGATTGCCTGACTGGAGCGCCCTCGCAATCTGAATCTTCAAGCGAACCATGTCGAGTGGTTTGGTGAAGAAGTCATAAGCCCCGAGCCTCATGGCATCTATGACAGATTCCATGTCCGCGTGAGCGGTAACGATAATTACCGGCGTCAACCGATTGATTCTCCTCACCTGCTCCAGCACCTTGATTCCCGCCATGTCCGGCAATCTCAGAGCAGTGATCACGAGATCGGGCGACTTGGTCTGAAACAGCTCCAGACCCTCTCCTCCGGATGCCACGGCCTGGACTTCATGTTCCTGACCCCTGAGCGCCCCGCTGAGAGCGTCCTGCAGAGAATTGTCTCTGTCGATTACTAAGATTCTGCCTTTTCTCATGAACTTGCCAATCCGGGTAAGGTTGTGACCACATTGAGGGAAATTTCAGGGATCGGTCTGCTCGGCCGGTTGGGCAGCAGCTGATGCATTCGGGTAATCACTAACGGTTTTCTCTCAAACGGATTTTTGAGACCCGGGCCGTCTGCGAAAGCAAAGCCATCCTCACAGGTTATCAAGTGCGAGACTGATAACCGCGATTCTCTATCAAAACACTTCTCCAAGATCCAGATCTTCCCTTCCATTGCTGCAGCGTGCGCCAAGCTAGTTCAACCGGAAACCTTGGCCGGAATTCCGGATTGCCGCCGGACCGCATTGCAAGGCGGAACCGTCCCGACTAAAACCTCGCAGCTGTATGCGACACTTTTTCCCTTTGCCAAACATAGTGAACGGATGTCACAGTCTTTTGAGGCTCACGCGACAGCTCTTTCGCCTCAAATCCCATATATATATTCCTTACATACGCTGCCGCCTGCTGAATTGAACGAGACGACTTTACGAGTCCGCAAAACTCGCCAGCTCACCGGAGTAATGAAGTTGAGAGACATGACCCGAATGGATCGGCGGAGGGAAATCGTTCTTCCTGGCGCCGTTGAATGCCGGAAAGCTCTGCGCCGGGAGGACTAATGCATCCGTGCTTTCGCTAAAACAAAGCGTCTCAGTCATTGTGCTTTCGCTGTCGTTGTCGAATTGTTCTATCGCTAGCTGTCCTGGGCCTAATTCCACGACAATTGCCAGGCCTCAGCTTTGCACCCTGGTTCTTAGATCGGTTTTCGGAAAGTAACTTTTGAAGCCCTTACTCGGGCCAATCTATATTGAAGAAACTTGGGAAAAAGTTAAATTTCCGGGGAGTCAAAATCAAGCTGACCGAAAGAACAATGGAGGCTCAGCTTGAATCCAACCGCAAGGGAAGGACAGGAGGCGCAAATATCGCAGAGGTGAAAACACTCATTCTCTGCGTTCTCGGCTCATTTACTGTGCCCTCAGCGGCTAAGAAAGCTTGAGGCTGCCGCCAGGTCGGAAACTGTTTCAGTACAAAAAGATTTGAAACAAACCTCGAATTTTTGTTGTTTTCAAGAGCAGATGTCAATGTTCGACATCAAAGTAGAAATTAACAACAGGATGAGAACAGAAGCGCGAGAGAATGAATGTGGAAAATTTGTCCGGAAAGATAGTTTTTATCACAGGATCCACCGACGGACTGGGAAAACTCGTGGCGCGACGGATGGCTGCAAAAGGGGCCACTGTGCTGATGCATGGCCGCAATCCCGGCAAGGGGTCGGCTACATTAGCAGAGATCAGACGACTGACCGGAAGCGAGAAGCTTTACTATTATAATGCGGATCTCTCGTCGCTGGAAGAGGTCAGGGAGCTCGCGGAAAGTGTCGCGTCGGAACACAAGCATCTTAATGTCCTTATCAACAATGCGGGAATCGGCGGCGGACCGCAGGGGAATTCAAAGCGTGAGTTGAGCAAAGACGGCATCGAATTGAGATTCGCAGTCAATTACTTATCTCATTTTCTTCTGACGTACATGCTCCTGCCGCTTATTCGTTCATCGGCTCCATCGCGGATAGTCAACGTGTCGTCAATCGGTCAATACCCGCTCGATTTCAAGAACCTGATGCTGGAGAAGAAATATGAGAGCTTCCGGGCTTATCGCCAGTCCAAACTGGCACAGATCATGTTCACTATAGACCTTGCCGGAGAATTGAAAGGGACGGGGGTCACGGTAAACTCTCTTCATCCCGCTACACTGATGAACACCAAGATGGTCAGCGAATACTTCGGCACAACCATGACTTCGGTCGAGGACGGCGCAGATGCTCTGGAGTATGTTGCAACTTCGGAGGAGACGGCCGGGTTTACCGGTGTCTATTTCGATATGGAGCGTCCGTCGAAACCGAACGCTCAGGCGTATGACGAAGATGCGAGAAGACAACTGAGGGAGCTGAGCATGAGACTCTCCGGTCTCGATCCGACGGCCGTGGGCCGCAAGTCTGCCACACCAGACAAAACTTGATTCCCTCGCGGACAGGTCGCGTCAGCGAGGCGGCCCTGCACCGACAAACGCCGACAATTATCCCCATTATTCTGCAGGCCCAGCGCCTCTACGCTCCTTCTTTCCGGGCCACTGCAAACACGAAGTCACTGCCGATCAGCCCTGAGCGCATAAGAAAATCTTCCGCCGCAAAAAGCAGCTGGAGAGCTTCTTCGCCGGCCGGCATCCGATCGGTGAAATTATGAGCGATATCCTTGAGCAGCGGTTGAAGGATGGTCCCGCCGTAATCCTTCCGCTCGACAATCCTGAATTTATTCTCTACCGCGTCAATGATCTTCGAAGATTCTATCGCTTCCGACGGATCGTACATCACCATCGACAGCGTACCAGGTCTGAACACATGTGACTTCGCAAATCTGGTTCCGCGATACTTTCGTAGTTCGGCGGGAAGGAGAGTCAGCAAAGCGTTGCAGTATCGTACCTGACTTTCGGTCCACTGGAATCGGTCCGGTCCGACATATTCGTTTACCACCATGAGACCCCCGGGTCTCAAGCAGCGCCTGATCTTCCCGACGGCAGAGTCTACAGGCGAAAGATGATGCAGTATTCCCTCGGCAATAACTACATCGAACGACCCGTCCTGAAATCCGCGCTGCATCACATCACCCTGGACGAATTCGATGACGCCGGCATGAGGAGTCTTCGCCACGACGGACCTTGCAGTTTCCACCCTTTCGTCCGATACATCAATACCTACTATCCTTTCGAATTTCCCTGTCTCTGCCCAGGCGATTTCCCTTGTGCCGGAACCTGAACCGAGGGATAGCGCCTTCAGCCGGTCGGCCGACAGGTACTTTTCAGCGACGTAAGAATAGGTACTTTTATCTGGACTCCCGGTTATGAGAAGACCTTGTCTCGATGCAACTTGAGGGATTTCGTACCAGTTCCGGATCGGGCGGCGGCTCTGGCTCCAGGTTATCTTCACCCTTTCCCCGCCCGGTGAGGTTGCGCGCCGAAGAAGGCGCAGGCTTTCGTTTTTGTTGAGAACCCTGAGAAGCAGCGTCAACAGATCCCCGCGTGTCACGAGCGCCATTATGAATCCTCTCGAGGGATAGTTGAAGGTGGTGCTATATTTCGAACTTCATTTCTCCGTGTTGCCCGACGGTGCGTATGACTACATGGTGGTTTTCGTCCGCCTCGACCATCCCCCAGTATAGTGCGAACTGTTGCAGCTGGTACTCGATCGGGTAGCGTTCGGAAGCACCAAGAAACACTTCTTCGGCGCCAATTTGAACCGCCGTGTGGGCGACGGCGAATCCCGGGTTGTTCGTCGGCACAACAATCGGAAGAATTGTCTTCCCTTCTTTCTCGGCTATCTTTATCACTTCACTGAATAGCTCTTCTTCGAACGGGTCGATGGATTGCGCGACTGCCGTGCTTTGTCCGGGAATGACCTTGGCAGTCATCACTACTATGTCTGATTTGTCAGGGTCATTCTCCTGCAGGCATCGTTGCAGGTGATGGAGTCTGTTCGGCGCCCTGACCGCCACCAGTTTCCGTTCCGAGTGTTTGCAGCCGACGGCTTCCGCGGTCAGATTGTTCTGGGCGTAGATATTGAACTTCTCCAGGTCCTGGCCTCTTGACTCGGCAATCCGCTTGTTGGCGCGCTCCGAGAAGGCGAAGAGTCCGAACAATACGACTGTAAATGTCACTCCGCCTTCAGTCGCTATGGGTTTCGTAAACAGATTGGTGAAGCCGAGTGCGAAAAGCACAAGAAACACGAAGACAAGCCCGATGGGGAGCTCAAATTTTCCGATCAAGATATTTGGCGGGACCTTCCATTCGCGCGGCGACTTATCCTTGTAACGGAGAACCAATATCGAGAACGATGTCATTATGAAAGTCCAGACGACACCGAATGCATAAGCCTCACCGAGAAGGAACACGTTGCCCCGGCTTCCAATTATCATAACCAGCTGTACGATAGCCAGGAGATTTATTATCCTGTAAGATGTGCCGTATCTGCCATGCGGCTTCCTGAACCACTCGTGCAGTACTCCGTCTTCAGCGACGCGGTTTAGTACACTGTTCGCCCCAATTATAGAGGTGTTGACGGCACCCGCCAGAATAAGGAACCCTACTACCACGACAAACACCTGCAAGGCGAGCAGGACAGCGTGAGGGCCGACGAGGTTCATCGCCTGTCCGCTCAGTGCATTGTCATTGTATTTCCCGATAAGATCAGCCTCCGGAATAAGCATTGCCCCGAAAAGAGAGTTCAGGCCGGTAAAGATCAGGCTGAACACAAACATGATGAAGGCGGTTTTTTTCAGGTTCTTGAGCTTCGGAGACTCGATTTCCCGGTATACCTGAGCAAGCGTTTCTTCGCCGCTGACGGCCAGGACGGAGTGGCCCATCCCGACAATGACGCCGACAAAGCCGATCGTTCTAAGCCAGTCGACACCCTTCAGCCATCCGAGCGCGTCGGGCGACAGCTCCACCGTGAACGGCGGCAGTTTTGCCCCTTTGATGAATATGCTTATGATGGACCAGACAAATAGGATTGCGGCGAGTACCGATGTCACCTGAAGAATTCTGAGGGCTTTCTCACTCGATTCTTCAATGCCGATGATGTTATTTCGCCAGAAATAAAGCTCAATCAATACAGCAGCACCGACGGCCACTGCATTTCCCGGCACCTGCACGTTCGAGCCAAGCGAGTGAAGTATGGAATTCAGGAGGCCTTCGAAGTACTGCCCTGCAGAGACGGCGCTGATAGGTGCCGTGAGAAGGTAATCGAAGACAAGCGCAGAGACTGCCACCTTGGCGAATCCGCTGCCGAGCGTCTTCTTGACAACTCGATAGCTTCCGCCCCGCACGAACATACTCGAGGATTCGATGTAGACCGCCCGGATCCCGTACGCAAACAACATTATGAAAAGAATGAACCATGGGGCGGACGGACCCACCGCTTTCTCTGCTATACCAAGTGCATAGAACGCGCTCGAGCCGAGGTCGGAAACCACGACCGCAGACGCCCGCCAGTAGGAAATGAATGACAACATGACGGTGGTAATAACAACCACCTTCACTTTCTTCATGTCAATGCCGCCGGAATTCTGCGGGACGTCGATGTATTCTTGCTTCATAGTCCTTCTATTTACAAATGGATAAACTATGCGGTTTAGGCGGAAAAATCAAATTTACGGCGCCGCTCGATGTGGGGCAGGCAATTAATTCAGGCACAAGAGTCTCCGTCGCCCTCCTTTCGATGATTTTGCCGATCCAGTCCGGTAGAATTGGCTCCAATTATTTTATCCATCAGCTCCTTGTGTTGCTTCATTTCTCGAGAACGATCTTAAGCGTCTTACTGCCGAAATCGGTGTTCATCCTGACAAGGTATGCACCGCTGGCTAAGCCTTTCCCGTTGAAGCTGAGCGTGTACATGCCGGGAAGCCGGTAACCCTGGTTGATCGTATCAACTTCCCTCCCAAGCACATCGTACACCTCGAAGGTCACCCGGCTGTCCGCGCCGATGAAATACTGTATCTCGGTCGATTGTCTGAACGGGTTCGGGTAGTTTATGCAATCGAAGAGCTGCAGTTGCGATTCCGTCGGAAGCGGACCGGTCCATGCCGCCGTCTTTTTCAGGATTTTCTCATCGGGGTCGAAGGCGACTGAATCGACGGTCTCTGAAAACTGGAACCTGGTAATCTGCACCGCCAGCGAGTCAGTGAATTTGAAAGTCTTTTCCTGTCCACCGGAATAGACCGCAAACTCGACCGGCATTTTGAAAATCGGAGCATTTACCTGTTCCTGCTTGATGTAGAAGGATAGCGTACCTGCAGAATCATGATAAGTATAGGCATAGACCGGGTAACCCTGGCCGTAAATCCATTCGTCGAAGAACCAGTTCATGTCGGAGCGGGTAACCTGGTTCACCACATTGATGAAATCTGACGTGACTGCGCTCTTGAAGGCAAATTCGGCCCGGTAAGCTCTGAAAATCGAGAAGTACGTCGAGTCGCCGACGATATTTCGCAGCATGTTGAGAACCCAGGCCCCCTTGTAGTATTCCGCCAGTCCGAACAGGAAGCCCGAAGGGGGGGCATATATCGGATACCTGGTCTTGCTGTCCTCGATGAAGAACTGGCCGGCATAGAAGTCCAGTTCGTTCTGGAAGGCAGTCTGGTCGAGATGCTGAAGCTGCATAAGCTCCGAGTAAGTGGCGAAGCTCTCATTCAGCCAGATATCCTTCCAGGTCCCCAGCGTCACCATGTCGCCCCACCACTGGTGGGCGAGCTCATGCGCGACGACGCGCCGGTTGAACTCGTAACTCCGCCTCAGGGTGGTAATTGTCTGATGTTCCATCCCGCCGTAATAAAACGGCTCTATTCCGGTCATTCCATATTTGTCAAATGGGTAAGGCCCGTACAGACTCTCATAGAACCTGATCATTGAGATTACCGTATCTATGTTGCATTCCGCATTCGAGACTGCCGCGGCCGAATCTTCGGGATATACATAGTACTGAACGGGAATGGAGATCCCCGCCCCGTCGACAAAGCTCTTCTGTATCACGGCGAACTTTGCGGCAGTCGCACACATTAGATAAGTGGCCACCGGGTAGCCCTCGCTCCAGTTGAAAGTCGTGCTCCCGTCGCCGTTGTCGACCTTGCTGACAAGTGTCCCGTTCGAAGCGGCGACAAATCCGTCAGGCACCCTGACGGAAATCTGGCATAGAGCCTTGTCGGATGGATCGTCATAGCAGGGCATCCAATATCTCGCGTCGCTCGGCTCGCTCATCGTGTAAGCGAGCGTGTGCGGGGCAACCTCGCCTGACGCCACTTCTCCCGGGTAATACAAGTAGAACCCCCGCTGAGGCTCTATCTGGGAGATTCCCGGGTTGATAACATGATAATAGAGGGTTACTTGCCCGGTATCTCCGTACGAGAGGGTTCTCGTGAGATGGACGTTCACAATGCCGCCGGAGCTGGCAGATGTCGTGCGGGTTTGTCCGGAGAATGAGGAGTCGACGAACAGGTATCCGGATCCGTAGTCGAGGTTTATAGAGCTGATGGAGACGGAAGTATCCGCCTTGAAAGTCACCTGCATAATGCCGTTGAAGGTATGGGACATATTCTCAAGCGGCAGGAACCAATCCATAAACAGCTTGTAGTTGAGCACATCGTAGGCGTGCGGCGCAGTGTAATCTACAGCTGCAGTGCGTTGAAGACCTCCTCCTGCCGGCTTGATTTCACTCAGCTTCTGCGCCTCTGCCGGTGAAAAAGAGAGGAAGAGAAGCAGAGCCGCCGTGACGGATTTCATTTTGAGTCGACTTTTCCGTCTTGCATAGTCACCAGATCCTCCTTTGGAGTCCCGTCACCATAGAGATTCATCAGGAGGATGCCGCCGAGGATCATTCCGGACCCGAGGAGGGTACCTGAGGGGAACTTCTCGCTGAGGAAGATTGCGCCAGAGAGTATGGCCAGAATCGGAGTTATGAACGATGTCATGGAGAGAAGTACGACGCTCATGTGTTTGAGCAAATAGAAATAAATTGCGAAGGCAATTGCAGATCCGAATATTGCCAGATATAGTATGGCAATAACGGTGGAAAGATTCAACGAAAGCCGGCCCCAGTCTTCGATGAAGAAGCTTGTGCCGAGAAGCGTGACGGCTCCCAGCGCCATCGGTATGAGGTTGATGTAGATCGGGTCGATGTCTTTTCCCTTTTTCTTGACCGCCACTGCCACTGCGGCATTCAGAAAAGCGCTGAGGACGACGGCAAGAATGCCTTCCACCGTGCCGAGAGAGCCGATTCTTAAATCATCCCAGAAAATCACCAGCAGCCCGAAAAAACCAAGCGATATGCCGAAGACTTTCCAGAATGTGAACTTTTCGTCGTGGAGAAAGGCTTTGGATAGAATCGCCGCAAAGAACGGCATTACAGCAAACGTGACGGCGGTAAGTCCTGAAGTGATCCTTCCCTCAGCCCAATAGACCAGGCCGTAAGGCACGCTGAACGAACCGAGACCGACAAGGAGAAGAAAAACGGTCTCCTTCAGATCGAAATGATATTTGTAGTGTCTGACCCTTAGAATAACCAGTATCACGATCGTTGCGATGACAAACCGCACCCCTGCGCTGAAAAAAGGGGGAAGCGTGAAAATGGATATTTTTATCGCGAGCCAGGTCGTACCCCAAATTATGCAGATCAGAATGTAGCCAAGCAGGATCCTGATCCTGTCGCTCCCGAACAAAGCCATGCCTTTTAGAAATCGACCCTCAAGTTTACAAGAGTTGGCGCGAAACTAAGCCGGATCCCAATATCGTCTCCGAGAATCTCTTCCCTCAGTTTCGTGATATCGGGACTCAGGAAATGGACCGCGATGGCAGAAGCGGTTCCGAGCATCGCCCCCGCCAGGACATCGCTCGGATAGTGAAGACCCAGGTAGATTCTCCCGTACCCTACGAAGGCCGCCCATGCATACGCAGGGATATAGACGTACGGCTTCGGATACCGGAGTGTCAGCGCCGTGGCGATGGCGAAGGCTGCCGTCGTGTGGCCGGAAGGCATCGAGTACCTGTCCGCGCTGTCCAGGTGCCCGGTGTGAACATCCTTCAGGGCGACATACGGCCTGTCACGCTTCACTATGAAATTTTTTATCGGGTAGTAGAGTACGTACGCGAGGACCTCTGTAACTCCCACAATGGCACCGGTGTCGAAGGTATAGCCTTTGTTCTGGGCGAGACCGACGCCGCCGAATACTATCGGCATTCCGATGGCTATCGGAAGAACCATGTTGTCGTTGGCGCCGACAGCGGCATCCATAAAAGGCGACCGCGCGTTATTTATGCTTCTGAATATGCTGACATCCCACTTGGGCGGCTGTGCGTGAAGTAAGGCCGGGGATGAAAGAAGTATCAGACAAAAAAAGGCGGCGTTCCGAAATGACGCAAGCCTTCCGGAATGCCGCCTGAGTAGACTGGATTCAGTTTTCATTGCCTCTTGAGAACATTTCGGTAAATATTGTAATAGTGCATAACATTTTCAACGTAAGTTAACGTTTGGTTGTAATCTCCGAAATACCCTCCGGTCGGTCTGCCGCTTTTCCAGATGTGTCTCTGGATGGGGGCATACCTTGACGAAAGAAGCGGCAGCGTGCTTTTTACCGATGCCCATGCGTTCGGGTTGTCGCCGAGGAACTCGGCAACTGCCTGAGCGTCCTGGACCCGGGTCAGGCCGCAATTGTAGGCGGCGACCGCAAGTTGAACCCGGCTCCTCCCTTCCGAGTCGGTGAAATCCCTCATCATGTTCCGCAGATGGATCACGCCGAGCTGGATATTCACAACCGGATTGGAGATGTCGTTGACATTGTACAAGGCTGCAAGCTGCAATCCCGTTCCGGGCATCAATTGCATGAAGCCTTCGGCTCCTTTGTCTGAAACCGCCTGTGGGTTGAAGGCGGACTCCTGCCTGAGAACCGCAAGTGCCAGGCGCCAATCGACCCCATAAGTCGAACTCAGGCTCTTTAGCTGGCTGCCGTACTCAGTCAGGAATATGTATGTCTGTCGGTCCAGCTTCGGTATGGAGTTTTCCGGGACGATGGTGCTGTCATATGTATAGCGAGCAGCGTCAGATTCACCGGTTACGACAATCGCAACCCCGATAATTACCAAAGCACTTATCCTGATAAGAAGACCGACAAGGTGTGGTCTTTTCATTGTTTCTCCGTAGTTAGTTCACGATAAGCAACGCTCAATGCCGGATATGTATCCAGGCATATCTCCTCGGACGCCTCAAATGATTACTGGAATATGGCGCCAACGGAATGCAGCCGATTGGTCGACTGCAGAGATTCTCCTCTCCCTCTTAGAGGACTGCCAGAATATTTTACGCCCAAAAGTGGAATTCACCAAACATTTTTTGCGCGTTGTTTGTCGAATGTCACACTTTGCCCGAAAAACAGCCCAATTTCCGGCCTTGGCGGCCGAATAATTTTACCTCAAGCCTATCACGATTGCCGGATGATCAGGCAAACGACTTTGTAAGCCGTCGCCTCCCCGGCCTGCTACTTCTTGTCAGCGTACTTCTCGTACAACTCCTTGAGCCTCTTCAAGGACAATGAATCAAGATCCTCGTCGTCCTTATCACGCTTCACAAACATCTCGAAATCGTACTTGTCCCTGGAGAGCATCTTGGATGTCTTGTACTTCAAGCCGTCTAGAAGCTTCCGCTGTTCGGCACTGGTCATTTCAATCTCCAAAAACCTCGTTATTGGTTTGAAGCGCCTTTTCGGCCTCCATTAGCTGGGTCATCGTATTGACCCCTCTGATTTCGTCGAAATGCTTTGCGAGGACGGCGCTCACCTTCATCCCGCGATGAACGAAATAGCCGAGAACATCCGTCAAATAGTACTCATTTTGAGCGTTTTCCTTCCCTACGTGGTGCAGGGCGTCGAACAGCTCCTTCCGTCTGAAAATATATATTCCCGAGTTGATCTCTTCGATCGACTTCTGCTCCGGTGACGCATCTTTTTCTTCCACGATCCGATCGACCGAGCCATCTGCCAGGCGGATAATCCTCCCATAACCGGTCGGGTCATCCATTCGGGCCGTCAGAACGGTCATAACTGAACCTGTCTTTCGATGAGTTTCGAGCAGCTGCTTCATCGTCTTCTCGGTCAGGAGGGGCACGTCGCCGGAAAGAACGAGGACATCCCCATCAAAACCAGTCAAAATTTCCTCTGTTTGCAGCACGGCGTGACCGGTCCCGAGCTGCTGTTCCTGCACTGCAAAGGCCACATTCTCGCCGAATGCCTGCCTCAGATGGTCGATTACAACCTCTCTTCTGAAACCCACGATTGCCACTGTCGAGACGCTTCCAAGCTTAACCGCGAGCTCGACCACATGATCGATCATCGGCTTGCCGTTGACCTTGTACATTACTTTTGGCAGAGTCTGGTCTGCCATCCTTTTGCCTTTCCCAGCCGCCAGTATCAAAGTAAGGAACGGTTTCATTCACACTATCCTATTTCGAGTTTTCCGATTCTTCCAGGTGGCCCTTCAGGACTTTCCTGATCATATTCCTTGAGTCAACGAGTACCACTGTCGGCTCATACCCCGAGGCTTCTTTTTCTTCAAATTCGGCATATGAAATCACTATGATCTCGTCTCCTACGCTCCCCATTCGTGCAGCCGGGCCGTTCAGGCAAACTATGCCAGAATTCGGCTTTCCCGGAATCGTATAAGTTTCAAGTCGTGCACCGTTATTGACATTGACAATCTGAACCTTCTCGTAAGGCAGAATTCCGGAAGCATTGAGAAGTTGTTCATCTATTGTAATGCTTCCCTCGTAATAAAGTTCCGCTTCCGTAACTTTTGCCCTGTGAATCTTCGATTTACAAAGTGTTAAGAGCAATTTAAGGCCTATTTATTAGTGAAAATTCGACTGCCGCACTCATTTTCATCGAAAAAATCTAACTGTTGAGGGTTCTTTATACAATACCAAATTCTAATGAATCCCCGCTAATGACAAATGACCACTGGGAGAATCAGGCTAGCCGGGCCTAACCAAGAACGGAAACGAGCAGTGCCATTCTGACAAAAATGCCGTTTTTGGTCTGTCTGAAGTATGCGGCGCGGGGATCTGAATCGACACTCGCCGAAATCTCGTTAGAACGTGGGAGGGGATGCATAATAATGGACTTTGGAGGAAGGCGCCACATCATCGAATCATCAATGTAGTACCCTGGTTTCCCCTCCATCCCATCTTCCTGAAGTTCGGACTGAAGCGGCGGCTCACTCCTGGTCATATAGACGACGTCAACTTCGGGAATGACCTTAGACAGGTCGCTCTCGACCGCAAACCAGACATTGTGATGCGTCAGGTAATCGATGATATCCTGCCTCATCTGAAACTCAGGGGAAGCGACAAAATGGATCCTGACTCTCTCGAACTTTCCGAGAAGGTAAGCCAGCGATCGGACAGTCCTTCCCTCTGCCAGATTGCCGACCATCGCTATTCTCACGCCGTCTATGGTTTTGATCTCCCTGAATATGGTATACAAATCGAGGAGGGCCTGGGTGGGGTGCTGCCCTCCTTTTCCATCTCCGGCGTTGATGACCGGGACGACCGAGACTTTCGCTGCGCGCGCGGCGCCTCCGATCTCGTTGTGACGGAGCACTATGACATCGCTGTAGTTTCCCACCACCCTTATCGTATCCTCCAGCGTTTCGCCCGAGACATCGGAGGAGAAGCTTTGAGCGTGCTCGGTCATGAGGACCTTCCCGCCCAGTCTGGACATTGCCGACTCGAAGGAGAACCGCGTCCTGGTTGAATTGGCGTAGAACAGCGAAGCCATGATTTTGTTGCAGTAGTCCCTCGTGCCGCCCCGGGCGACGATCCTCTCCATTTCTTCCGACAGCTTGAACAGCTCATCAAGCATGGGGACAGTAAACTGCTGTGATTCAATAACATGATAAATCTTCATTCAGATCTTCCGCGCGACCTCCCTCCTTATGTGGGTTCCGCCATCTCCTCTGAGACCGGCCAGTAAATGCGCCGGATCGGTAATGACAACTTCTTCTCCTCCCCTCCCGATGAAGTCTATCGCGGCTTCAATCTTCGGGCGCATGCTCCCATTGAGAAAGTGCCCTTCCTTCAGAAACCTCTCCGCTTCATCGACCGACATTTCAGTTATTGCCTTCTGATTTTGCTTCTTGTAGTCAATGTAAACATATTCCACGTTTGTCGAAATTACCAGCCGGTCCATGCCGAGAGTGCTCGCGAGAAGTGCCGAGCTCCTGTCCTTGTCGATAACGGCCTCGACTCCGTTCACGTCGCCGTTCTCGAACACGACGGGGATACCCCCGCCACCGGCCGCGATCACTATGATGTTGCCGGCAATGCATTTGCGAATGACGTCGATCTCCATGATTTCAACCGGTGCCGGCGAGGGAACAACCCTGCGGTAGCCGCGGGCGGCGTCCTCCACTATGTCCCATCCAAGTTCGCTCCGTTTTTGCTCGGCCGTTTCCTTGTGGTAGAACGGCCCGATAGGTTTGGTGGGGCTAGAGTAGGCAGGGTCGTCTTTCTTCACGGCGACGCGGGTCAGGACCACTGCAACCGTCATCGGTATCTTACGCTTCCGAAGTTCCGATTGCAGGGAATTCAGAAGTATGTAGCCTATCTCTCCCTGTGTCGAGGCCACACAAACGTCGAGCGGCTGCGAATACGTCTGCATCGAGGCTGCCTCCGACCGCAACAGCTGCGAACCGACCTGCGGTCCGTTGCCGTGTGTAATGACAATCCGGTAACCGAGCACCGCTATCTCTGCTATGCTGGAGGCTGTCACCCGGGCATTTTCGAACTGCTCCCGGATCGTGCCGCGCTGACCCGACCTGATGAGCGAATTACCTCCGACGGCTACCAGCACCGCTCGCTGCATATCATTTCTCCATCAAATGTTCCTGATCCGCCATCAATGCGTACATTATCGATTTCTGGGAGTGTAGACGATTCTCAGACTCGTCCCAGACGACCGACTGCTTCGAATCGATCACCTCGTCGGTGACCTCCTCTCCGCGATGGGCCGGGAGACAGTGCATGAAGATGGCCGACTTCTTCGCGAGACTCATAAGCTTCTGATTCACCTGGAAACCGCGAAATACCTTCAGTCTTTCCTCCTTCTCACTCTCCTGACCCATACTGACCCATACGTCTGTATATATGACATCGGCGTCGCGGACGGCCTCGGCAGGGTCGTGCTCAACTTTGATAGCCGCTCCCGTTTCCCTCGAAGCTTCGCCCGCCAGTTTCAGCACATCTTCGGGGGGCTCGTAACCAGCTGGCGTCGCAGCTACGAAGTCGGTACCCAACTTCGCGGCCATCAACATCAGGGAGTTGCATACATTATTCCCATCGCCGACGAACACGAATTTCTTCTTTTTGAGGTCGCCCAGGTGTTCTTTTGCAGTCTGGAAGTCCCCCACCGCCTGGCATGGATGCTCGAAATCCGTCAGTGCGTTGACAACCGGGATCTTCATGTTGGCAGCCATCTCGACGCATCCCTGATGTGCGTAAGTTCTCAACACGACACCCGACATCCATCTTTCGAGGTTCTTGGCCACGTCGTGAATGCTTTCACGCTTGCCGAGGCTTATGTCGGATTGTGAGAGATAGACGGAATGGCCGCCGAGCTGGTAAATGCCGACGTCGAACGTGACATGAGTGCGGAGGGACTGTTTTTCGAATATAAGGGCGACGGATTTCCCCTTCAGCGAACTACTGTATTTCTCCGGGTGAGCTTTCAGCTCGATGGAAAGATCGACAAACCGGTTCAACTCCTTCGGGGACCAGTCCGCGATGCTAAGAAAATCTTTGTTCATTCACTCTTCTCCTTTGCTGGAATAATAAATCACCATGGGAATTTTCTGTGCGGCAGCCGTTGAGGTCCACTGAAAACAGGATAGAGGAAGCGCCTCTCCTCGCATCCTGGAAATCCGAATAAGTTTGGACACCTCCTCTGGCTTCATTCGACCGCCGCGCGGAAACTCAGGGTAATTTATGTCCTGACAAAAAACCTTCCAAGATTTCTTTGACGCCGGGCTTCGTGATTTCAGCAAGCTCATATCGCACTCTTACAGAAGGCCGCTTGATTTTCACGACACGACGCAGGTCGATAGGGGTTCCGATGATCACCGTATCGCAATCGGATTTGTTGATCGTAGCTTCGAGTTCCCTGACCTGCTTGTCGCCATATCCCATCGCCGGAAGCAGGGTACCAGTTTTCGGATACTTCTTGAAAGTCTCGGAAATCGAACCGACGGCCCATTTCCGCGGGTCCACGAGTTCGCTGGCGCCGAACTTCTGTGCCGCGATGACGCCCGCTCCATAGGTCATCCCGCCGTGGGTCAGTGTCGGCCCGTCCTCGACGACGAGTACCCGCTTTCCGCGGATAAGAGACTCATCTTCAACAGTAACCGGCGAGGCTGCTTCGATGATCTTCGCCTTCGGGTTGACTGCCAGCACGTTGCTTCGTACGGTGTCGACATTCTGCCGAAGCGCGGATTCGACCTTGTTTATGACGACCACGTCGGCCAGGAGGATGTTGGCCATGCCGGCATAATAGGAAACCTCGTCTCCCGGCCGGTGAGGGTCGGCAACCGTTATCGTCAGGTCGGGTTTGTAGAATGACGTGTCGTTGTTTCCGCCGTCCCAGACTATGACGTCCGCTTCCTTCTCCGCCTCTCGCAGGATCGCTTCGTAGTCCACGCCGGCATAAATGATTGTTCCGTTTGTGATATGCGGCTCGTACTCTTCCATTTCCTCGATGGTGCACTCGTTCTTCTTCAGGTCTTCTATGCACGCGTATCGCTGAACCTTCTGCTTCACCAGGTCGCCGTAGGGCATCGGATGTCTGACGGCCACGACCCGGAGCCCCTTCTCGCGAAGAATGTTGCAGACCGCCCTGGATGTCTGGCTCTTGCCGGAGCCCGTTCTTACCGCCACGACGGCAATCACCGGAACCGTGCTCTTGAGCATCGTCTTCTCGACACCCAGGAGAGTGAAGTCGGCCCCGAGCGACATCACGTCCGAGGCTTTCTTCATTACATAGTTGAACGATACATCGGAATAGGCAAATATCGCCTTCTCAATTCCGTTCTCCCTGATCAATTGCGGGAGGTCAGACTCCGAATAAATGGGTATCCCCTTCGGGTACAGGGGGCCGGCCAGCTCTGCAGGATATCTTCGCCCGTCGATGTTCGGAATTTGAGTTGCCGTAAATGCGACAACATCGTAATCTTCGTTGTTTCTGAATACCGTGTTGAAATTATGAAAGTCCCGGCCGGCTGCGCCGAGAATAACCGTCTTTTTCCGTTTCATTAAGAATCCCTTTCAATGTTTTTGAGAAGAGATGGAAGTAGAATGTCAGAATTGAAGTGAAGGCTAAGTGTGTGAGTGGTTGGAATGAAGCGTTTGGGAAATCGACCGATCCGTTGGTTCAGATTTCGGCACTATGAAAACCGCCCGCCGTAGCATACTGAAATATGTTATCACCCGTAATCGAAAATTTCAAGGCGGCGGATATATTCGGCGTCGACCGAAAGGTTTAACCGTATAAGTACTTCAGAAATTCGCGGATGACTCTCGCAGTTATGCCCCAAATAGTGCCTTCAGGCGTCTTATAGACAAAGACCTTGTGAGTGAATCCGCCCCATTTGTCCCAGTACCTTTCAGGCAGTCCGAGCTCTTTGGAAGGCAGGATCACTACATCTTTGCCCGTTTTCCTGTCTGTGTATGAGGGGCGAACTTCGACCATAACTTTGTACTCCTCCGGCTCGTTTTCTCTGAAGTACGACACCGGAAGGGAGAAGGCCTTCTCAACCTCATCCGCATTCGGAATGAGCTCGTCCAGCCTCACATCGGAGACGCCTGCGAACACATCCACCATTGCACCCATAGGCGCGAAAATCGAATCGAGCCTCCCGACGATTCGTATCCTCGTCCTTTCTATCCCGAGCTCTTCCTCCGTCTCCCGAATAGCTGTCGCTTCACCCGATTCATCTTCGTCATCATAGCGCCCGCCGGGGAGCGAAATCTCCCCTCCCTGCCTGATACCGGATGCTCTCTTCTCAAATATTATGTGGTACTCGTCGCCCACCGGAACAAGGAGCAGCAGCACCACCGACCGGAAGTACTCCTCCCGGCCTTCCAGAGACGGCGATGCAGGAAGTCTGTGTTTAAGCGATTCGAATTCTCTGATCTTCATTGCGGGCTAATTAAGATAGTTGCAGGCTCAGGATCGTACAAGCTGAATTCTCAGGGCCGTGCAGACGGCCCGTAACAATGCACTTAGATTCGAGACCGGGTTTATCTTTCTTTAGAGATCTCGATCGACATATTGTCAATCAGCCTCGTCTTACCAAACCTTACAGCCAGCAGAGCAAGGACTCTATCGAGCGAGCCAATTTCCTCGACTTTGTTGAAGGTGGCTGGGTCGACGAAGCTTACGTAGTCGATTTTGCCTTCCGATTCCGTCGAGATGAGACGAATCATCCCGGCACGAACCTTCGCAAGCGATGTCGCTCCATTGGCAATACTTCCCTCCGCCAGTTTGAGAGAGCGATAGAGCACGGTGGCCCGCTTCCTTTGTTCCGTAGACAGGTACACATTCCTCGAGCTGAGAGCCAGACCGTCCTCCTCGCGGATTATCGGCGAGATAACGATATCGATATCGAAGTTCAGGTCCCTCGCCATTTTGCCTATGATGAATGCCTGCTGCGCATCCTTCTGGCCGAAAACGGCGACATCCGGCTTGACGGCGTTGAACAGCTTTGCCACAATCGTGGTGACACCTTTGAAATGCGTCGGCCGGAACTCACCCTCGAGGACCTTTGACACCTTGTCGAGCTCGATGAACGACAAATGCTCTTCGGGATACATTTCCCTGTCGCCGGGGACAAACAAGTAGTCGACGCCCCTTCCCTCCGCCTTCTTTTCGTCGTTTGCGATGTCCCTTGGATACTTGTCAAGGTCTTCACCCGGTGCAAACTGCGTCGGATTCACATAGACCGACATAACTACCGCGTCCGACCTCTTCTTTGCTTCGTCCACCAGACTGAGGTGCCCTTCGTGAAGATAGCCCATCGTCGGCACGAGGCCGATTCGCTTTCCGCCGAGGCGCAGGTCGTCTGCCGTGTCCTGCATTTCTCTAACTGTCGTTATGATCTTCATTGGTCAAATAATTCTTTTGCCGAGTGCGGAGGCCACGACACCGGCTGCAAACTCCGCTGATTCGTTCTTGATGTCGAATATCGGATTGACTTCGGTTACTTCCAGCGAGCTCATGCACTGGCAGTCCGCAATTGTCTCCATTATCAGATGCGTTTCGCGGTAACTGAGTCCACCCGGTGCCGGAGTGCCCACCCCCGCAGCGACGGACGGATCGACAGAGTCGATGTCGAAGCTCACATGAAGCAGGTCGACTTTCTCCTTCATTTCTTTCAGCAGCTTCCCGATTATCCTGTGTGCGCCGTATTTGTCGATGTCGGACATCGTGTAGTGAGCTATTCCCGTTCTTCTGACAATTTCCTTTTCAGGCTTGTCTATATTCCTGACGCCGATCAGGGCGGCGTTATGAGGATCCACCTTCCTGAAGTCCCCTCCGACCGTCGTAAGCTCGCGGGCCCCCTCACCGAGGACAGCCGCGAGAGGCATGCCGTGTATATTACCCGAAGGAGTGGTTTCGCTCGTGTTCATATCCGCATGAGCGTCGATCCAGATTACGCCCAGCCGCAGGTTCTTTTTCCGGGCGAAATTCGATAAGCCGGAAATTGTGCCCATGGCAATAGAGTGATCGCCGCCCAGTACCAGCGGAAATTCACCGCCGTCCATGATTTCTTCGACTTTGTGAGCAAGTATCGTAGAGACACGGACAATCTCCGGCAGGTATTTCAACTTCGGGTTATCTATCTCCTGGCTTTCCGGGACCTTGACCGGGATGTCGCCGTCGTCGAAAACCGTGTGCCCGATTTCTCTCAGCCGCTCGGCCACCCGCGCTATACGCAGGGCAGAAGGGCCCATGTCTACGCCGCGCCGCCCCGCCCCCAGATCCATCGGTACCCCGACAATTCTTACGTTCACCGAAACCTCATATCGTTTTAAATCAAGAACCGGTCAGTAAAGGATTTCGTGGAAAGGAATTTTCAGAAGTCTCCGGCTCAGGGCAGGGCGCTCGGGTTCTTTTTCCGCGTTCCCGGGAAGGCGGCCTGCCGGATAGAATCCGTCAGCCGGGGTTTGCTGCCCGGTCAGTTCTCCAGAAGTTCGAGGAGCTGAGTCACTTTTCCTTTCAAATCTTTCCTGTGGACTATGAAGTCTACGAATCCCTTGTCGAGCAGAAATTCAGAGCGCTGGAAACCGTCCGGGAGATCTTTGCCGACAGCCTGCTTGATCACGCGGGGACCGGCAAAGCCGATAAGCGCACCCGGCTCGGCGATATTGAAATCTCCGAGCATTGCGAAGCTTGCTGTCACTCCGCCCGTCGTCGGATCGACAAGAATTGAGATGTACGGAAGGCCGGCCTTATGGAGCTTCGTCAACCTCGCGCTCGTCTTTGCAAGCTGCATGAGCGATATTGCGGCCTCCATCATCCTGGCACCGCCGCTTTGTGAGATGAGAATCAACGGTCTCTTCGACCTTACCGCCCTGTCTATCGAACGTGCGACTTTTTCACCCACGACTGACCCCATACTGCCGCCTATGAACTGGAAGTCCATGCATCCGAAGACGACCTTATGACCGTTAATAGCGCCGGTCCCGGTCTTGATCGCGTCCGTAAGCCCGGTCTTCTTCTGCGCCTCGGCAAGCCGCGCCTTGTAGGTCTTTGTGTCTACAAAGTTCAGCGGGTCGTTCGACTTGAGAGTCTTGTCCGTCTCCTTGAACGTTTTCTTGTCGATAAGCACCTGGATGTACTCTTTGCTCCCGATTCGAAAGTGGAAATTGCATTTGTTGCACGTCCACAGGTTGTCTTCAAGCTGTGACTTATGAAGTATCTCTCCGCACTTCTCACACTTTACCCACGAACCCTCGGGGAGATCCTTCTTTTCAGCCGAGATAATGTTTTGTTTGGAACGTTTGAACCAAGACATCAAGATTTCTCCACAAGTTTGTTGAGGGGATTTCCCTTAACGGCGACGAAGTCTTTTATATATAATGGGGCTGCGGATCTGAGATCTGCGAATTCGCCCCTCTCATACTTTTCAACCGCCAGGGTTGCGACATTCCTCGCTGTTGCAGGAAGGTTCCGAAAGGACTTCTCATCGAACTTCCTGCGCGCTGAATCGTGCTCAGAGAATCTCGGTGCCCCTTCGCCTGCGAAGACTGTTCCCTGATCGAATTCCTCGGCGATTTCGTCCGCGCGCCCGATCCGGCATCCTGCAGCATCGACGGCCCCCCGGTCCGGCATGTATGCGGCGTAATAAAACTCGTCGCTCCGTGCATGAAGCAGCGGGACGACAACTCTCCCGTCCGAATAGTCGGCCGTCCCGAGGGCAATCGCATCGAGGGTCGGAACGGCTATGATCCGTTTGTTCAGGGCAAAAGCGATACCTTTTGCCACGCTGAGGCCGATCCTGAGGCCGGTGAAGCTTCCCGGACCAATCGACACCCCAATCGCGTCGAGGTCCGACTGCTTCAGCCGGAGATCGGAAAGCAAATCATTGATCATCACAACGAGACGCTCCACATGAACCTGCGGGATGAAAAGCGAAGTCTCGCCGAGTAGTTCTCGCCCCTCAGTCAAGGCGATCGAACAGGATTTCGTCGCGGTTTCTATTGAAAGGATTTTCGTATTGGAAATATCCATGCTTTCTTAATTCAATTTTGGCCGCCGACAAAAGCGATCGAGATTTCTCTCGTCGAATCGTCGACGACGCTCATTTTCACTTCGTATCTGCTTTCCGGGATGATCCCGTCGAGCTTTTCAGCCCATTCCACAAGACAAATACCTCCCGAGTCCAGGTATTCGTCGAAACCGATCCCGAATATCTCCTCTATGTTCTTCATCCTGTATAGATCGATATGAAAGACGGGCATCGTACCATGATATTCGTTCACTATGGTGAAAGTCGGGCTGTTGACCGTTTCAGCGACTTCGAAGGTCCGGCAAATGCCCTTCACAAACTGGGTCTTGCCTGCACCCAGGTCTCCGTAAAGAGCGACGAGGCTCCCCGGTTGCAGCTGCTTGGCGAACTCCTTCCCTCTTTCTATCGTCTCGGCCTCGCTCTTCGATATGAAAATTTCCATGTGCTGGCCGGAATTATCTTGGTTCGAGAAACACCACGGGTAATATCATTTCTTCCAGCGAAATGCCTCCGTGCTGAAAACTGTCATGGTATTGCTCGAGGTATTTATGATAATCTGTCGGGTAGACGAAATAGTAATCTTCCTTGGCTATTATGTAGTTGATCGTCACGCCCCGTCTCGGCAGCATGAACTCCTCGGGATTCTTCACGAAGATGGCCTGCCTGCTGTCGCACTTCAGATTCCTGCCGAATTTGTACCGCAAGTTCGTGGAGGCTTCCCTGTCGCCCAGGACTTTCGAGCCGCGCATGCTTCTGATGCTCCCGTGGTCCGTCGTGACTACGACGGTCGCATCGGTCTGGGCCAGAGCCGTGAAGAGGTCCAGAAGATATGAATGCTGAAACCAGGACTTGGTCAACGACCGGTAAGCGCTCTCGTCCGGGGCAATCTCTTTGAGAATATCCGAGTCGGAGCGGGAGTGTGCAAGGATGTCGACGAAGTTTACGACTATTGCAGTGAGAGGTGAGCGGGCAAAGGTAGGGACGTTCGACACGACATTTTTCCCGAAGTCCGGATCGATTATTTTGACGTACTTCGGCTCGACTCTGAGCCGCTTCCTTTGCAGCAAATCGGTCAGAAGCTCCTTCTCGTAACGGTTTCTGCTTGAGTCGTCGTCGGAATTCCCCTTGTCCCAAATCTCAGGGAAACGTTTTTCCATTTCAAGCGGCATCATTCCGCTGAAAATGGCGTTCCTTGAGTAAGGGGTTGCGGTAGGAAGTATCGAATAATAAAACTCCTTGCTGACAGCGAAGTGGTCTCTCAGGAATTCCTCCATGATAAGCCACTGATCCAGGCGCATGCAGTCGATTACTATCAGAACTACCGGTCTCTGGGAGGTCATTTTCGGCATCACGTAAGTCTCGAAAACTTCGTGCGACATCTTCGGGCGGTCACCCTTCCGGCCGACCCAGTCCCTGTATACTCCTTCAATGTACTTGCCGAAAGCCGCGTTGGCCGCGCGTCGTTGGTCCTTGAGCGGCTCTTTCAAGCCGGTTTCCGGATGCTCGTCCACCTGCAGTTCCCAGTAGGTCAGCTTCTGGTGGATATCTATCCAGTCCGGATACTCGAGACTGCTGTCGAGCCTCGTCGAGATTTCGCGGAACTCCGAGACATAGTCTCTTGATACGCGTTCGCCGGCTATTCTGTGCCCGTCCATAATCTTCTTTGCGGTAAGGAGAATCTGGCTGGGATTCACGGGCTTCGTCAGGTAGTCGCTGATCTTCTGTCCGATGGCCTCTTCCATCAGCGATTCGGCCTCGTTCTTGGTTATCATCACAACAGGAATCTCAGGCGCGATGCCTTTGATTACCTCGAGGGTGCTGAGCCCTCCCATGCCTGCCATCATCTCGTCAAGCAGGATAAGGTCATAGTTCTCTTCACGGAAATTTTGTTTGACCAATTCGATGGCATCCTGGCCGTTTGTGGCCGTATCTACATGAAAACCCTTGTCTTCCAGGAAAATTACATGTGGTTTTAGAAGCTCGATCTCGTCGTCAACCCATAGTATCTTTCTTTTATCCCCGTACATATCGTTTCCTCTTTCTGTTTATAGTCCTCGACAAAAAAGTTATCAACGCATGGCCTAATAAACAAACCGCGTCTTGGCTTGCTGTCCATTGGACGCATCCGGGAATGAGAAGGTAAAATTTCCGGCAGGATGTGGTCTGCGGCCAGGGCCAGGATTTTGAATTTTCCCAAAATATTTCCGATAAAAGTGTTGACAAGTTGAACACAGTTTCTTATACTTAACCCAAGAAGAAATGAACGATTCTGACTCTACATATGATTCATCAGCGACAGTGACGGCAGCAATCCTGCCCGAGTTCGCTGCCGGTTCAGATCTTCTTGGCCTCATTTCCCTTATATCCATCCTTATTCTCCTCCTCCTTAGCGAGGGGAATATCCTCCTCGGCATTATTAGCTAAATAGCCGAAGGTTATTCCCCCGAGTCAACGAACCTAATCAAAAATCACTTCAACTCAGCGGAATAACCCGAAGCGAAAAGCCATAGCCGGGCAGTGCTTTTCAGGGAACGGGACGTTCGGGGAAAGACGCGTTTAAAGTCAGCTTGCAGCAAAGAGAAGCGTTATACGATTGCGGCTCCATGGGGAGTTGCCGGCTTCAAAAATAAAAAGAAACGGAGACTCGCATAATGAGTACCAACGAAATAACAGGCGCAGAGATTTTCGTAAGATGCCTGATGGAAGAGAATGTGGAGTACATCTTCGGCTATCCGGGAGGGGCCGTAATCGGGGTGTACGATGCTATGCACGACATGTCGAACATAAAGCACATCTTGACGAGACATGAGCAGGGGGCAGTTCACGCGGCGGAAGGCTATGCAAAGGCTACGGGAAAAGTGGGAGTTGTAATCGTAACTTCCGGTCCCGGCGCGACCAACACTGTCACCGGTATAGCGGATGCACACATGGACTCCGTACCGTTGGTGGTCTTCACGGGTCAGGTGGCAACTCACCTTATCGGCAACGACGCTTTCCAGGAAGCGGATATAATCGGAATAACCCGGTCGATAACGAAGCACAACTTTCTCGTAAAAGACGTCCGCGACCTTGCATGGACGATAAAGGCAGCCTTCTATATCGCCTCGACCGGCCGGCCAGGCCCGGTGGTGGTCGATATGCCGAAGGACGTCATGGCGTCCGCCACATCATTCACCTATCCGAAAGAGATAAAACTCCGCGGGTATCGTCCTTTCTATTTCGGCCACATGGGCCAGATCAACAAGGCGGTGGAAATCATAAACTCTTCGAAGAAGCCGGTATTATACGTGGGCGGCGGTGTGATCAACTCTAATGCATCCAAGGAAGTATTCAACCTGGCAAAGAAACTGGGCGCACCCGTGGCCATGACTCTGATGGGCCTTGGCTCGGTGCCGGGAGACGACAGGCTCTCCCTCGGAATGCTCGGGATGCACGGCACGTGGTTTTCGAATACTGCAGTCGACCAGTGCGACTGCCTGGTCGCCATCGGTGCACGCTTCGACGACCGCGTTACCGGAAACCCCCAGATGTTCTCGCCGAACTCGAAAAAGGTCCATATAGATATCGATCCGTCGCAGATCAGCAAAAATGTCAAGGTAGATGTTCCAATCGTCGGCGACGTAAGACACGTACTCGAGAGACTGACCCCGCTGGTACACCCGCTCCAGACGGAGGAATGGCTGGACCAAATAGACGAATGGAAAAAAGAGCATCCGCTGCGTTACGAATACGGGCCGGAAATCCGCGCCCAATATGTGATTGAGAAAATTTACGAGCTGACGAACGGTGAAGCTGTGGTGACTGCCGACGTCGGGCAAAACCAGATGTGGGCAGCGCAGTTCTACAAATTCAGGAATGCGAGATCGTTCCTGACCTCCGGAGGCCTGGGAACGATGGGCTTCTCCTTCCCCGCTTCGATCGGGGCGGCGTTCGGGGTTACCGACAGGCCGGTGTTCAGCATCAATGGAGACGGCGGCCTGCAAATGAACATCCAGGAGCTGACGACCGCGGTGGGAAACAACCTCCCGGTAAAGATCATCGTGCTCGACAATGGATATCTCGGCATGGTAAGGCAGTGGCAAGATCTCTTCTACAAGAAGCGATACAGTCATGTGTCCCTGGGAAGCAACCCTGAATTCGCGAAGATTGCGGAAGCGTTCGGCGCGAAGGGTTTCGTAACCGACAGGACGGACGAGGTAGTCCCGATTCTCAAGGAATCGCTGAAGATAACGGACCGGCCGGTACTGATAGACTTCAAAACGACGACCGAAGACAACGTCTACCCGATGATTCCGAGCGGCCGGACAGTTGCCCAAATGATAGACTATCCCAAAACAGTTGAGGAGTTAAAGATGTCGAAATCCCGTGTGGAGGCTAGCAAGTGAAGAAGCACACCATCTCCATTCTTGTCGAAAACAAATTCGGTGCTTTGAACAGAATCGTGGGGCTATTCAGCGCCCGCGGCTATAACATCGACAGCATATCAGTCGGAACGAGCGAAGACGATTCCGTTGCCCGCGTGACGATCGTCTCGAAGGGCGATGACGACATAATCGAACAGATCATCAAACAGCTGAACAAGCTCGTGGATGTAACCAAAGTCGTCGACCTGACATATGACAGCTACGTCGAGAGAGAACTTGTCCTGGTGAAGGTATCGGCGAGCCGGAATTCGAGACCTGAGCTGATGCAAATTTCAGAAATATTCCGGTCGAAGATAATCGACATAAGCCAGCGCTCCATTACCATCGAGGCCACCGGGAGCGAGCAGAAGGTGGATGCTCTGATCAAAATGCTTGCGCCGTTCGGCATCAAGGAAATCGCGCGTACCGGACGCGTCGCGTTGAAACGCGAATTCGAAGGAGCGGTTTGAATGGAAAGGTGCAATACGACAAAGGTTCAAAGGAACAGGGCGGTTTCCGGACTGCAGCCTCTGTTTCAGCGAAGCGATTTTGCTGCATTACACCTTCATCTTTCCCACACCTTCCCAACAAACTCCACAAACCGATTTAAAGGAAACAACTGATGAAAGTTTATTATGACTCCGACGCAGACCTTTCATTCCTGAGAGACAAGACCGTGGCAATTATAGGCTACGGAAGTCAGGGGCATGCTCATGCGCTGAACCTTCGGGACAGCGGCGTCAATGTAATCGTCGGCCTGCAGCCGGGAAGCAAGTCGAAGGCAGCCGCCGAAGCGGAAGGGCTCAAGGTGTATACCCCGTTCGATGCGTCGGCCCGGGCAGACCTGATTATGATACTCGCACCCGATATGGCGCAGAAGAAGCTCTACGAAGAGGAAATCGCTCCCAACCTGAGCGAAGGCAAGATCCTCGCGTTTGCGCACGGCTTCAACATTCACTACAAGCTCGTCGTACCGCCGAAAAATGTCGACGTTATAATGATAGCCCCCAAGGCTCCCGGACATCTGGTAAGAAGAGTCTACACCCAGGGCGCCGGAACACCGTGCCTCATCGCGGTCCAGCAGAACTATTCGAAGCGGGGTCTGGAATATGCACTCGCATACTCGAGAGGAATCGGCGGAACCAGGGCCGGAGTAATCCAAACGAACTTCAAGAACGAAACGGAGACCGACTTGTTCGGCGAACAGGCAGTTTTGTGCGGCGGATCGGAAGAGCTGATAAAGGCCGGATTCGATACGCTGGTCGAAGGCGGGTATCCGCCGGAGCTCGCCTTCTTCGAATGCATGCACGAGCTCAAGCTGATTGTAGACCTGTATTATGAGGGCGGGCTCACCAGGATGAATTTTTCGGTCAGCGACACTGCCGAATATGGCGGCTACACGAGGGGACCGAGAGTCATCACGAAGCAGACCCGCAGGGAAATGAAGAAGATACTGAACGAGATTCAGACCGGGAAGTTTGCAAAGGAATGGATCAAAGAGACATTTACCAACAAGCAGAGAAACTTTTTGAAAATGCGAAAGCAGATGAACACGCACAAACTTGAAAAGGTCGGCTCAAAACTCCGCGGAATGATGAGCTGGCTGAAGAAGTAAACATGACCCGGAAGGACCTTTGCTGATGGAAAGCAGAATATATATATACGACACTACGCTTCGCGACGGCACGCAGGGAGAAGAGATCTCCTTCAGTGTCGAGGACAAGGTAAAGATAGCTCACCACCTCGATGCTTTCGGCGTCGACTACATCGAGGGCGGATGGCCAGGTTCGAACCCGAAGGACATGGAGTTCTTCGAAAGGATGAAGCATTCCGACCTGAAGCACGCCAGACTCGCCGCTTTCGGCAGCACCTGCCGCGCTTCATTGAAGCCGCAAACCGACGGCAACATAAGCGAGCTGCTGAGAGCTGAAACGCCGGTGGTGACGATTTTCGGCAAATCCTGGGATATGCACGTCACTGAGGCGTTGGGAACCACTTTGGAGAGAAACGTCGAGATTATATTCGAAACAGTCAAGTATCTGAAAGATAACGGGAAAGAAGTTGTCTACGACGCCGAGCATTACTTCGACGGTTTCAAGTCCAATCCGGAATATGCCGTGAAGACCATCCGGGCGGCAGAGGCCGCGGGTGCGGACTTCATTGTGTTGTGCGACACCAATGGAGGAAGCATGTCGCACGAAGTGGAATCGATAGTCGGGATCGCAAGAAAGTCCGTGAACACACGCCTCGGAATACATGCGCACAACGACTCCGAGCTCGCGGTCGCCAACTCGCTTACTGCCGTAAGAGCAGGATGCGTTCACGTACAGGGTACGGTCAACGGGTTCGGTGAGCGATGCGGAAACGCAAACCTTTGTTCGATCATACCGAACCTGCAGCTGAAATTGGGAATGCCGGTAGTACCGGACGGAAAGCTGAAGACTCTGACGGAGCTGTCCAGATTCGTGAGCGAGGTGGCAAATCTCCAGCCGAGAAAGAGCCTTGCATACGTCGGACAAAGTGCCTTTGCCCACAAGGGAGGCGTTCACGTCAGCGCGGTGATGAAATCGGCCCGCACTTACGAGCACATAGAACCCCAACTCGTCGGAAACTCCCGGCGCGTGCTGGTCAGCGACCTCTCCGGGAAGAGCAACGTTCTCTACAAAGTCGAGGAGCTGGGTATACAGCTCTCCGGCAACAACGGGCAGGCAACTTCGATCGTCAACAAGTTGAAGTCGCTGGAGAGAGAAGGCTACGTGTATGAAGACGCCGATGCGTCACTTGAAATTCTGATCAGGAAGGATATCGGCGAAGTCACGACGCCGTTTACACTCGAAGCGCTGCGAATAATTATCGAGAAGAACGACAATAACGGCGTGTCGCATACCGAAGCCGTAATCAAGCTGAGGGTAGGCGATCAGATCGAGCATACCGCCGCAGAGGGCAACGGTCCCGTAAATGCTCTGGATAATGCGTTGCGGAAGGCCCTCCTGCAGTTCTACCCGCAGCTTGCCGAGGCAAAACTCTCAGACTACAAAGTGAGAGTAGTCGACGCGAGCGACGGCACGAGTGCAAAAGTAAGAGTTTTGATAGAAACCACCGATCATGATTCCAGCTGGAATACGGTCGGCGTATCGGAAAACATAATCGAAGCCAGCTGGCAGGCGCTGGTCGACTCGATAGTATTCAAGATGATGAAGGATAACGACAAACGAAACAACAAGACTGCCGCCAGGCGGCAGCCCGCTCCGACTCTGACAGGATCCCGGCAAAATGAATAACCACGGGAATCCCTGGCCGGCCGCGGAAGGCAAAGCGGGAGAAAGACATTTGGAGGAAGTAAAATGAAACCCCAGACACGAATCGAGCTGCTTGAGAGAGCCCTGAGCAGCGAAATGGAAACGATCAAACGGTATAACGATCATGCAGAGACATCAGATGACGTAGAGACAAAGAAACTCTTCCGCTCTCTGGCGAGTCAGAAATACGAGCACTATCTACAGATCGAGAAGCATCTCCGTCAACTCAAGGCAAACAACGACATTACGGACGCAATCAACAGCATGTTTCAGTAGAACAGTAACCGTGTGAGGAGAGATATGAAGGACAAAATCTATATATTCGACACGACGCTGCGCGACGGCGAACAGTCGCCGGGTTGCAGCATGAATACACAGGAAAAGCTGAAGATGGCCAGGCAACTGGAGGCTTTGAATGTGGACGTGATAGAAGCCGGTTTCCCAATTGCTTCAGACGGAGATTTCGAGGCAGTGCGCGAAGTGGCGAAGACCATAAAAGGCTGCACTATCGCAGCGCTTTCCCGGGCTACGACGCTCGACATCGACCGGGCCTTCGAGGCTCTCCAATATGCGGCCAAACCACGAATACACGTTTTCATTGCAACAAGCGATATCCACCTGAAACACAAGCTCAAGAAGACGAGACAACAGGTGCTCGAACAGTCCGTGAACACCGTCGCTTACGCGAAGAAACTCACGGACGACGTCGAGTTCAGTTGTGAAGACGCAAGCCGGAGCGACATTGATTATCTTTGCCAGATCATCGAGGCAGTGATCAACGCAGGAGCAAAGGTAGTAAACCTGCCGGACACGGTCGGCTACGCGATACCGCAGGATTACGGCACGATGATCAAAACGATCAGGGAAAAGGTGAAGAACATAGACAAGGCGATCCTGAGCGTTCACTGCCACAACGACCTCGGCCTAGCAGTTTCGAACTCGATAGCCGCGGTTCTCAACGGCGCGAGACAGGTCGAGTGCACCGTCAACGGAATCGGCGAACGGGCGGGAAATGCATCGCTTGAGGAATTTGCCATGGCAATCAGGACAAGACCCGACGTCCTTCCCTTCCAGGTAGATGTGAACACCGAGGAGATTTACAAGTCCAGCAGGCTCCTCTCCACGCTGACCGGCATGATGGTGCAGCGCAACAAGGCGATCGTCGGTGCAAACGCCTTCTCCCACGAGGCGGGCATCCACCAGGACGGAATCATCAAGAGCAGGATGACCTACGAAATCATGACTCCGGATTCCGTCGGCATAAAACACTCGACGCTCGTCCTCGGGAAGCATTCCGGCAGGCACGCTCTGAAACAAAGATTCGAAGAGCTCGGATATTCACTTACTCCGGAGGAACTTGACAACGTTTACACCGAGTTCACCCGGCTGGCCGACAAGAAGAAAGAAATCCTCGACGAGGACCTGATGGCAATACTGAACAACAAGTTCGAGGGCGATGAAACCAAGTTCACACTTTCGAGCCTGCAAGTGATGACGGGAACCGGGGTCAAGTCGACCGCTGTCCTCGAACTCAGCGACGGAAAAGACACCTACGTCGATTCAGCGACCGGCGATGGGCCGGTTGATGCGGCCTACAACGCTGTCGAAAGGATCACCGGCATGAACGGCCAGCTGGCCGACTACACCATAAAGTCCGTGACATGGGGAGGCGACGCGGTCGGCGAGGTCTTCGTGAAAGTCATTTTCAACGGAGTGGTCTTCACGGGTCACGCCGCCAGCACGGACATAGTTACCGGAAGCGTCGAGGCATATCTCCAGGCGGTTAACCGCGCCTTATCCGCGAAGTCTGCCCGGACTGCCGAAGAAGCCTTGATTAAAAACCAGGCAAACGCGGTGTGACTCAAAACTCGTTTGTTTAATTATCCAAAATCAACCTCGTAAACTCAAGAAGTACAAAAGCAGAAAGAGATCTCCAAAATGGGAATGACAATAACCGAGAAGATACTCGCGAAACACTCGGGCCGCGACGGGGTTACCCCCGGCGAGAACGTGTGGGTAGACGTGGACATTCTTCTCACTCATGACGTAACCGGTCCGGGCACAATTTCGATATTCAAAAAGGAATTCGGAGAGGACGCGAAGATATGGGACAACGACAAAGTAGTCGTCATCCCCGACCATTACATATTCACGGCTGACCAGCATGCGAAACGCAACGTGGAGTACCTGCGCAGCTTCGCAATGGATCAAAAGATCGACAACTTCTATGATGTCGGCACTTCACGGTACAAGGGCGTCTGCCACGTGGCCCTGCCGGAAGAGGGTTTCGCAAGGCCCGGCGAAGTATTGTTCGGCACCGATTCGCACACATGTACTGCGGGAGCTTTCGGCGAATTCGCCACAGGCATCGGCAATACTGATGCTGCTTTCATATTGGGCACAGGAAAACTCTGGGTGAGGGTTCCTTCCACTGCTCGCTTCGTGTTCGACGGAGAAATGCCCGATTACCTGATGGCAAAGGACCTGATCCTGAAAATAATAGGAGACATCGGAGTCGATGGTGCATCTTACCAGACGATGGAATTTGCCGGAGATGCGGTTCACAACCTGAACATCGAGGAAAGAATGACCCTCTGCAACATGGTCATCGAGGCCGGCGGAAAGAACGGAGTCATTTCTCCGGATGAGAAAACTGTCGACTACGTCAAGGCCAGAAGCAAGAAGAGTTTCCAGCCTGTCGACAACGACACCGACGCGGTTTATGCATCGGAATTGAAATATGATGCCGGCAAACTCGTTCCGATGGTGGCAAAGCCGCATTCTCCGGAAAACGTCGAGCCGGCGGAGACCCTGTCACATGTGAAGGTCGACAGAGTTTATATCGGTTCCTGCACCGGCGGCAAGCTGACGGACTTCATCGCGGCCGCAAAGATCCTATACGGCAGGAAGACTGCGGTGGATACCTTCATTGTTCCCGCGACAACCGATGTCGCAAACGGACTGGTCGCGACCAAGATTTCAGGCAAGTCGCTCAGAGCGATATTCGAGGAAGCGGGATGCAGAATAGGAAATGCCAGCTGCGGCGCATGCCTCGGCGGGCCCGAAGATACTTTCGGACGCCTGAACGGCGAAGAAATCTGCGTATCGACGACAAACAGGAATTTCCCGGGAAGAATGGGCTCGAAGAAGTCCCAGGTGTTTCTCGCGTCCCCGCTTACTGCCGCGGCCACTGCGGTGACGGGGAATATTACAGATCCGAGAAAGTACCTCGCTTAAACCGGCAAAATGAAAACACCCCAATTGAAGATTTACAGGTTTCAAAGCCCCGGTCTCAGGCAATTCATAACATGAAAGTCCCGTCCGCACACGACCGCTTTGCCTTTGAGAGCGGCGCTAATCTGCAAGTGCCATCCGGTCGGGCTCCCGAGCCTGGGATTTGGAACTCATATCGAACAGGAGATTAAATGGCAACAATAGAAAAAAGAATAACAGGAAGAGTATACGTCGTCGGCGACAATGTAGATACCGACCAGATCATCCCGGCCAAGCACCTCGTCTACAACACGCACTCACCCGAAGAACGAAAGCTTTTCGGAAAGTACGCCATGAGCGGAGTCCCCGACGAAGAATCGGGATTGCCCAAAGGAGGAGTGAAGTTCGTTGAAGACGGAGGATACGAGTCGAGATTCAAAATCATCGTCGGCGGCAAAAACTTCGGCTGCGGCTCATCGAGAGAGCACGCGCCGCTCGCCCTCCAGGTGGCTGGCGTCGCTGCCGTCATTGCTCAGAGCTATGCAAGGATCTTCTACAGGAATTCCGTCGATGGCGGCTTCCTCATGCCGCTTGAATCGGTCGATAATATTCATACGCTTTTTTCGACGGGAGACGAGGCACTCATCGATCTGGATAACAATACGATCACGAATTCCACAACCGGTAAATCCTACAGCCTGCGGTCCCTCGGCGACGCCGCGGAAATCGTTAATGCGGGAGGCATATTCGCTTACGCACGCAAGATCGGCATGATCAAGACGGCGGCGGGTGCCAATGTTTAAAATAGCGGTAATACCCGGAGACGGCATCGGTCCGGAGGTCACTTCACAGGCAATCAGGATATTGAAGAAAACTTCACAAATCTTAAATGAAAATTTCGAATTTGTGGAGCTTAAGGCAGGAGGCACCGCCTACGACACGTTCGGCAAACCCCTTCCCGAAGAGACGCTGAACGCGGCTCTTGCCAGCGACGCGGTCCTGCTCGGAGCCGTCGGCGGCCCGAAGTGGGACTCTCTTCCTTATGAATCGAAACCTGAACAGGCGCTACTCGGACTGCGAAAGGGCCTTGAACTATATGCCAACATAAGACCCGCAATGCTTTTTGATTCGCTAATCGATGCGTCTTCAATTAAGGCAGATGTGGTTCGCGGGATAGATATAATTGTCGTTCGGGAATTGACGGGCGGAATTTATTTCGGCCGGCCGGCAGGAATCCTCGACGAGAATGGCGTCCGGCGAGGCGTCAACACGATGACTTACACCGAACCTGAAATCGAACGAATCGCGCACACCGCATTCAAGCTGGCAAGAACCAGAAGCAAAAAAGTAACTTCGGTGGACAAAGCCAACATACTTCACACATCAATGCTCTGGCGCGAAGTCGTGATCAGGATTCACAAGAATCACTATCCGGACATTCAACTCGATCATATGTACGTCGATAATGCCTCCATGCAGCTCGTCAGGAGGCCGAAGCACTTCGACGTAATCCTGACCGAGAACATGTTCGGCGACATACTGAGCGATGAAGCTTCGATGCTCACAGGTTCGATCGGGATGCTTCCCTCGGCGAGTCTCGGCGAGAAGCACGCGCTTTACGAACCAATTCACGGAAGCGCGCCGGACATAGCCGGAAAAGGACTCGCCAACCCAATCGCAAGCATTCTCTCCGCTGCGATGCTGTTGGAGTATTCCCTCAAACAGAAGGAAGTTGCGAAAAAGATTCTTCTGGCCGTTGATGCCGTCCTGAAACAGGGCTACCGGACAGCTGATATCTCCTCACCAAAAGACAACGTTCTGTCTACGGAGGAGATGGGTACCAAGATTGAAAGCGCTCTATAGGGCAGCCTTCCAT
>JBJKPN010000026.1:0-40036 GCA_046706365.1 Candidatus Kryptoniota bacterium
GTTCGACGCGGCGGTGTATGCATCGGGCACCCGGACGGAGAACTCCGCAAGGGCTTTGTCTGATGGATCGTCGTAACACGGCATCCAGTACCTCGCGTCGCTCGGTTCGCTCATGGTGTATGCTACCGTCTGTGGGACGACATAGCCTCCGGACATCTTTTCGCCGCCGTAGTAAAGATAAAAGCCGCGCTGTTTATTGTAATCGGTCGTGCCGGGATTGTCGACATGATAATAGACGGAAACGACGGCGGTGTCGGCCGACGTGTAACTCCTGCCCAGATTGACATCGATGCCTTCGGCCGAAGAAGTGTAATGAAGTGAATTGTCTCCAGAGAGGACGGAATCAACGGTTAGATAGGGTTCGCCGGGACTTAAGGCGATCGAGTCAAGCGGGCTTTCCAGGTCGGGACGAAAGGTTATCTGCATAACGCCGTCGTAGGTCAGCGAGCGTCCGGATAGGACGTTGAACCAATCCATGAAGAGCCTGTAGTTGAGGACATCATAAGCGTGCCTTATGTTCGATAAGGGGATTGGATTCGGAGTGCTCTCAGCTCGACCCTGATTGTATCCCGTGGGAGTCGCTGCCCGACAAAAGGGAGCCGAGGCAATCGCAATAGCAAGTAATCCCAACGAGAATCTATTCACCTCGAACTCCTTAACAGGCTGTGTTCCTTTTTAGACATGAACGGCAATCTTGAAGACAACGTTTCTCGGCTGTTCCCAGGAAGCGCCGGTAGTATAGGCACCCTTGAGAAAATGTACATGGTCGAGAAGGTTCGTTATATAAAGAGACGGTTCCAGGGTCGTGCCGCGACCGAGGTAGAATGAATAACCGGCAGAAAGAGCGAAGATCCACGCAGGGGCTACTTTTTGAGCGACGTTAAAATCGAATAATCCTGTCTTGTAAGGGACGTTCGCAATGTTCCCGTTTGACAGACCGGAGCCGTATACCCCCGTCAGGTTTATGAACCAGTTGAACGGCTGGTAATTGACAGATGCGACTACTGAAAGTCTCTGATCGTGGTCCATGTCAGTCGCAGCTCCCATCGTGCTGATCGGAAGAAATCCTCCTGTGACGAGCCCTGATCCGTAGGCATGGCAGAGCGCGGTATTGACGTAGCCGGAGAACGGCGTGGATGGCTCCTCGAATGAAAGTCCGAGCTCGATTCCAGTGGTGTGTACAGATTGCACGTTGACTTCGGCGTCAATTGCGCTGTTACCGAGGGTCTCGTCGTTCAAACCGGGGCTTGAGAATTTGTAATAGGCATCAAGTTTCATTCGCAGACCGAATCCGAAATCGTGCAGGTAACCCGTCTCGTACCAGTCGGAGCGCTGCGGCAGTGTGGGCTGTCCCGATGTAGCAGCGCTGGACGCAATGGCGTGCAAACCTTCGATGTTGATCGGGACGAAAGTTCGTCCGTAATAAAGATAAGCCGTGTTTGCCGGATCGAAATAGAGGTTCAGCTTCACTCGTGGACTTACCTGCCGCTCGAGAGGAGTATTCGGCTGAATTTGCTGATCATATCTCAATCCCACGTCAAGTCTCGTCCAGTCCAGAACGTTCCACTGGCTCTGCGCGAAGACTCCGAAATTTGAACCGGCAAAGATAGAATTAACCGAAGGACCCACATCAGCGGACACTGTCTTCGTTGCGTAATCCTCATTGCCCCAGACGTTGTTGAGGTCGACGCCGACTGAATACATGAATTCGTTCGAGAGACGCCTGTCGAAGATTACACGTGTTCCGAAAGTCGTGAAGCCGCGGTTCTCAGCGAGAATGTAGTTGGTGGTGTCGCCGGCGAACTGAAAGTCGGGAGGGTCTCCAGAACCAGGGTTATAAATTAATCCTCCCTCACGGAGGTAGGCTCCGATGAAGATTCGGCTCTCCCTGTTCTGTTCGGAAGAAAATGCGTGATAGAATGAAAGTGTCTGAAATGCGTTGGTTGTGTTCTGCAGGTCGTTTGTCACTTGTCCCGACGGGTCGTAAGGTATCTGGGTGTACGTCCTGCTCCAGTTCAGATCTGAAGTGAGGTAGTCGCCGTTATTGAAAAGGTAATCGATTTTTCCGTAGAAAAAATAATCAAAGCCATGATCGTGGAAAATGTCAGGTACCGGAGGGTCGATACGGCTGAACGTTTCCTGTCTCGAACCGGAGACGAATACTCCAAGTTTGCCGACATGATCGCTCAGGGCGAGGCTTTGACCGTTCGAATTGACTGCATTGAATCCACCGACTCTGCTTCCCAGTGTGTCGTGCGAACCCGGCGCGTAGAAACTGCCGGCATAAGTGGAAGCATCTAAATGAAATCCGCCCGGTGGAACCCGGTTCTGAAGGTCGACTATCGCAGCTGTCTGGCCGCCGTACTCTGCAGGCCAGGCGCCGTCTATGAAAGTCGCATTTTCGATGACCCTTGTGTCCACTATGTTGTTCAATCCGCCGAAAACCCCGAGCGAGATGGGATTGCCGTCGATATAATACGTAAACTCACCGTGCTGTCCGCGAACGTGCATCTCCCCGGTCGGCCCTCGGGCTGCACCCATCAGGTTCTCCTGAACCAGGGTTATCAGCCCGGAGCTCGGGGACGCATGATACGTCTCCTTCGAAAAAATCTCATTCCCGGTGGTGAAATCAAATGTAGTAACAGGTGTCATCCTTTTCCCGACGACCACTTGTTCCTTGAAACTTAACGTGCTCAAGTTGGCTACAACACTCAAATGATCCTTGTCTATGAGAACCGTCTCGGTAAGGTCGTTGTATCCGACGGAATGCACAATGAGTGTGTACTTGCCGTCAGGGATTTCCGCGAACTTTGCCGTGCCGGACGGATCCGTTGTTCCTTGTGCTATGATAAAGCCCGAACGTCGCAGAGTTACAAGTGCCAGCTGAATGGGGCTTTTGGACAAGCTATCATATACAGTCACCTTATAATCTTCAATATTGCTATTTGCAGTCACCGGATTGTCCCGTGAGCTTTTCCCGTGAATGTTCTCGTAACCGAATGCGAAGTCATGACCGGGACAAGAGAGAAGCAGTAAAGTGACAGCGACTATAAACAAATCTTTCCTTTTAAGAAAATGCATGGTAATCCTCCGATGGCAATGAAGCCGCCCGGAAAAAAGTGAGAAGCAGTTAGAGACTCAGCAAGGTCATCGGATAGCACAAATTCGACTTTGCCCGCGCACTTCGAGAGGAGTGACTGTCACTCTTTATAACAGCGGCCCATGCCGATTCTAAAATGTGTGATATTTCTTAAGCGGCGGAGGGCTTTCTGGGAGGTTTGACAAGCTTCTGAGCAAACCCTTCAGACGGTTTCTCGCCTTCAGGGTTAATTTGTAGGAGAATTTCTTGGAAAGGAGTCATTTCATGTGTGCCGATGGGCAGAAGTAATTGAAAGGGAGTGGCGCTTGGAGGCAAAACGTGTGTTTCGCAGTTCCATAGACCGCACACACACGTCATATCACACATGTTCATGTGCTTTATGTGATGTGCTCTGCAATACGAGCAGTCGCAGCAGTCGTCACCCCCCGAAATGCCCATCAATGAGCAGGTGCAATAATCTGATGGTACGGATCCGAACATAAGAGATGCGAACGGCACCCCGGAGGTTGATCCGAGAAATACGAGGAGCAAAGTCAGGTGCGATAGCCTGGAGGGAAGCGCTGACAATTTCAAGTGCAAATGCTGATACCTTAGAGGTTAAGAAGAGGTTAAGACCTTTCCAACATAAGGAAGAACAGCTTCGCCGGCCAATTAGTTCAGTCTGAGTTACCGCGAGGGCATTTCAAGTGTCCCGAATCAAAACTGGTTATCGCTATTGACAAAGAAGGCGCAAGTGACTGCACGTTGTTCTGAAGTCCGGGAGAGCTTATAAAACTTCTATTCTCTAATTCAAGAAGTATCACGCCGGATGCCGACTTGATTTTCACAGAGTGGTCTCTCGGGACAGGGCGGAGCTTACGAGATACTCCTGCTGCCCCAACCGTTCCCGAGGTTGCGGCCTGTAGAGATACCGGGCTGCGGCAAGTGCTGCCCGGTATCCCGGTGAAGTCGCCTGGCGCTAAATCACTCCTACCGAGACCTTGAGTACAATACTTCGCGGCGTTCCGAAATTCGCGCCGTTGAAAAATGCGCCGTTCAACAGGTATTGATGGTTCAGTATATTTGCGACGTAAAATTCCGGTCGAATGCTGAAGTCATCCAGGAAAAACGTCTTCCCAACTGAGCCGTCGAAGATAAGGTGCGGTGCGACATGCCCGTTTACCTGGCCGTTTGTGAGGCCGCTGCCGTAACTGGCGATAATATTCGCGAAGTAGCCGGACCGGTCGTAATTCAGACCCAGCGAGTATGTAATTCTCTGATCGTGGTCGAGATCGAAGGCCGTCGTCGGAGGAAGCGTCGGGAGGAAGCCTCCTGTCGTTGCGCCTACGCCCTGGGCGTGGCTCACCGCGAGGTTGAAATAGCCGCTGAACGGGCCGACAGGTTTATAGTTTAATCCGAGCTCCACGCCTCTCACGAATATCTGCTGGATATTAACGGCGGTCTGTATGTTTGTCCCGGGTATCGTGTTGTTGTCCATTCCGGGATTTTCCTGCGTATAATAGCCCTCGAGTTTGGCCGATACCGATCGCGTGAAGTAATGGGATATACCGACTTCGAAATAATCTCCTCTAACCGGGTAAGTGATTTGTGATACCGTGCCTGAAGCGCCGGTAATTTCCCGCAACTGTTCTATTAGAACAGGAACGAACAGCCGACCGTAGTATGCGTAAACCCTCGTTGAAAGTCCCGGGATGTACATCAGTTTGATTTTCGGAGATACCTGCGACTCGGTTCCTATGCCCTGCGCATGATGCTGGTCGAATCTGACGCCCGCATCCACTTCAAATATCGGCAAAGGCTGGTATGTGCCCTGAACGAAAGCACCAAAGTCGTATCCCTGCAGGCTCTCTATTGACTGCGGGCCTAATACGTTCTTGTTGAACGAGCTGAAATTTTCGTTGCCTCTCGTGTAATAATATGAAGCTCCGGCTCTCAACGACAGTACGTCGCTTTCCGGCAACGAAATGTTGGTCTCCGCTCCGTAGACGTTGAAGAGGCGGTCCTCCCTGATGTTGTAGGGTATCGAGTCACCGGCAAAAAAGAAGGAGGGGATGTCGGTGCTGCCAGGTGTGTATGTTCCGCTTCCTTGCCTGTGGCTCAGGCCGAACACAAATTGTCCGTTTCCTCCCTCATCACCGAAGGCATGACGATAGATGAGATTCTGGAATCCGTCGGCGAAAGTCTCGTTGTCGTTCTTCGTTATGCCGCCGGTCGAATCGTACGGCACTTGGAAGCGGGAGCCGCCCTGGTCCAGGTCGAGAGATATGATATCGTTCGGGGAAATTATGTATTGCACCTTGCCGAATCCGAACAAATCCTGACCGTGATCGTGAAAGATGTAAGGTGTTGGGGTATCGATTCTTCTGTCTGTGATCTTTCTTGAACCGGCAAAGAAATACGAGAAGCTGCCGGTGTGTGCTGCAATTGAGAGCGATTGCCCCGATGAATTGAAGCTGCCGAAATATTGTGAGACGTGCGTACTGAAATTCCTGGAAGGAATCTTCGTTCTCACGTCGATTACGGAGAGGGCATCGGAGTATTCCGCCGGGAGATCGCCCACAAGAAATGAAATCCGGTCGACAACACGCGGATCAAATAATTCAGTCATCCCTTCGCTCATTGTTTCCGGTATCGGCAGGCCGTCGACGTAGTATGAATATTCCGCATGCTGTCCCTGAATGTGAACTTCGCCTGTCGGTGCCTGCACGGCGCCCGGGACGCTCTGTTGTATTATTGCCGAAGGCGTGCTCATGGGCGATGCATGATATGTACTTGCCTGGAAAATCGGGGCAGTGAGAATCAGCTGCAAGTCGTGGTTGGCGGTGGATGCTGACTTTTGCTGGTTTGCGGTGACTGTTACGCCTTCCATTTCTATGTCTGTAGGCTCCAGGGAAAAATCGAGTTTGTTGTCGCCGACACGGAGCATAGTGTCAGCTTCTTCTTTGACGAATCCGACGTTATACGCGATGATCCGGTAGCGGCCGGGAACGATGTTCTTTATTTCATAATGTCCGAACTCATTTCCGACGGCGCCGGTAACCACTTTGTCGCCACGCATGACTGCTACTTCCGCATATGGCACCGGTTGCCCGTCGTTCCTCTCAATGATTTTGCCGCGAACGGTTGCCCTGTCGTATAGTGCGGGCGGTGCCTGCGCAAGAACTGTCTCGTTGAAACAGATGAACAAAACTGCAGATAGCATGATAATCCTAAGCATAAACACTTCTCCTTGTCGAGTGTAAAACCAGGTGATTTGTGAAGAATCGAGTTGTGTGTTTATGCTTCGGGAGGGGCGCGTGCCGAAAAATCCTGGAGAGAGATGAAAGGTGGCTCGGTGTTCCTCTCAATCCGGATGAAGGTAACATTGGTGGAGGGGATGTAGAGTTGCGAAGTTGCTATCGGCCCGTGTGTGGACTGGGCGAAATAGTGGGCCGGACAGACAAAGTGTCCGTCCTCGGTATCCAGACTGTGGGTTAAGCTGTCGAGAGAAGAGATGCGAAGTGTACCGCCCAGAGGGACAAAGTCCCTGTGAGCAAGCTCAAAGGTGGAGATAATAACGAGGTAGACGAGCAGTATGCCCTTTGCGACCGCTTTTCGTCTTCTCGTCAACATCTACTGTTCAGGCTCTTACGATTTGCATATCAATACCTTAGACAGCAGAAGGTGCGTATTGGTTCCCTTCGGTAACCTTAAAAAAAATTCATAGGAAGCTCGGGGCTGCATCACATCTTCCGCAGTGCCTGATCCAGGTCTTCCGTAAGATCATCCACATCCTCGACGCCGACCGAGAGCCTGATCAAAGTGTCCTCCAGACCTGATTTCATCCTGACTTCACGCGGCAGGGAAGAGTGGGTCATGGAAGCGGGATGCTCGATAAGCGATTCGACGCCACCGAGACTCTCTGCGAGAGTGAACACCTTGGTCAAAGTCGTCAGACGCTTTGCGCTTTCAATATCATCTTTCTTGAGCGTGAACGACAGCATCCCGCCGAAGTCGCTCATTTGCCTTTTCGCAATGTCGTGGTTCGGATGATCACTTAACCCGGGATAATTCACGTGCTTTACCTTCGGGTTGGAGACCAGAAAGCCGGCAACCTTCCGGGCGTTTTCGCAATGCCGCTGCATCCTGAGATGAAGCGTCTTCGTACCCCGAAGCGCGAGGAAGCAGTCGAATGGACCGGGGGTGGCACCGCTCGATTTCTGGATGAAGTGAATTCTCTCCGCCAGCTGATCGTCGTTTGTGACGGCGGCGCCGAGGATAACATCCGAATGACCTCCGATATATTTTGTCGCACTGTGTATCACTATGTCCGCCCCGAGTGCAAGCGGCCTTTGCAAATAAGGCGTCGCAAATGTATTGTCGACAACGGACAATGCTCCCGCTTGTTTGGCCAGCTTAGCTACATTCTCAATGTCTACGATTCTCAGCAGAGGGTTTGTAGGAGTCTCTATCCAGACAAGCTTCGTGTTCTTTTTGAAAGCGGACTTGACATTGCCCGGATCGCTCATGTCTATGAAATCGAAACTCAGGCCGAATTGTTCGAACACTTTGACGAATAGTCTGTAAGTGCCGCCGTAGAGATCGTTGCCGGCGACGACGTGGTCTCCGGCCTTCAGAAGCTTGACGACCGCATCAATCGCACCCATCCCCGAGGAAAACGCGGCACAGTGTTTTCCTCCCTCGAGTGCCGCCAGATTCATCTCGAGCGCAGTTCGGGTCGGATTTCCGGCACGCGAGTAATCATACCCTTTGTGGACTGCAGGCTCGGTTTGCGCAAATGTCGAGGTCTGGTATATCGGCGTCATCACGGCACCGGTTGCACTGTCCGGCTCCTGGCCGGCGTGAATTGCGATTGTCCCGAATTTCATTATTTCTCCGAGTTTTCCGCTGAGCGTTCGTTTATTGTGTATATCAGGTCCGACTTGGTGACGATGTCCATCGACCCGTCGCGCCTCTTGACGACGACGGCAGTCAGGTCCTTGTCGAGCATTTTGTACAGGTTTTCGATTGAGGTCCCTTCGTCTACGACGGGGAATGGATCGTCTATGAATTCCCTCACCCGCTGCTCTTTGAGTGAGGGGTTCGACACCAGGGTAGACAGGACCTTGTTCTCGGTAAGACTGCCGATGAGCTTTCCATCCTCGGCCACGGGAAGCTGGGAGATGTCGTTGTCCTGCATCAGGCTTATGGCCTGTGTGAGGGTGGTCTCAGCAGTGACCGTGATAAGCCGGTGCCTGGTTCTCTTTCCGTCGGTAACGTTGCCGGCAGTCAATTTTAATTTAGGCTCGAGGTACCGGTTGTCTTTCATCCAGGTATCATTGAAGAGCTTCGAAAGGTAGCGCGAGCCGTGGTCGGGTATGATGACGACCACCATGTCACTCTCTTTGAGAGTGGATGCAATTTTCAGGGCCGCATACAGAGCGGACCCCGCCGACCCTCCGGCGAATATCCCCTCCTTTCTCGCAAGCTGCCTGGTTGCAAGAAAAGAATCCTTGTCGGACACCGCGATGACCTGGTCGATGTCGCTGAAATCCATAATCTTCGGCATCGAATCCTGACCAATACCCTCCACTTTGTAAGGATGACTTTCCGGTATCTTCCCCGTGGCAAAGTACTCGGCGTATATGCTCCCTTCAGGGTCGACGCCGATTACTTTTATGTATGGATTTTTCTGCTTCAGGTATTTTGCGGCTCCCACGATTGTCCCGCCGGTTCCGATCCCGCACACGAAATGAGTGATTTTGCCTTCAGTTTGATCCCATATTTCGGGTCCCGTCGTATCGTAGTGGGCCTTCGGGTTGCCCGGATTGTCGTACTGGTTCGGGAAGTAAGAGTTGGGAATTTCCTTACTCAGCCTGATCGCGACCGAGTGGTAACTTCTGGGGTCGTCCGGCTCCACCGCCGTCGGTGTCACGATCACTTCTGCGCCGAATGCACGAAGCAGATCGATCTTTTCCTGGCTCATCTTGTCCGGCATCGTGAATATGCACTTATATCCCTTCATCGCGGCGACGAGCGCGAGACCCATTCCTGTGTTTCCGGAAGTGCCTTCGATGATCGTGCCCCCGGGTTTCAGGACTCCGCGCCTTTCGGCGTCTTCGATCATGCTGATCCCGATCCGATCCTTTACCGAGCCGCCCGGGTTGAGGTACTCGAGTTTTGCCAATAGTGTCGGCTTCAGGCCGGGCATGACACGAATAAGCCTCAGCATCGGAGTGTTACCGATGATTTCGAGAATGGAGTTATACCACATATATTATTTCTTTGCTATGCTAAAAAGTTGTGATACCGTGCGGAGTCAAAAGTCAGATGCACAAAATCAGAAGACAGTTCGGCGAGGCGGTGATTCGGCTATTCCTTCTGACTTCCGTCCTTTGGCTCCCGGCCCCCTAGATATATCTTTGTACCGGCTCGAAGCCCGCGTTCTTAATCGCACGTGTAATGTGACTCAGGCTGAAGCCGGAAAAATGCTTCGTGCCTGCAGCGCTCACCACATTCTCTTCAATCATCAGGCTTCCGAAGTCGTCGGCGCCGAAACGAAGACCTATTTGCGAGATCTTCAAACCCTGTGTGACCCAGCTTACCTGGATCGAATCCACATTGTCGACCATGAGCCTTGAAATAGCGAGAGTCTTCAGGTAATCGAATGCGGAGGATTTTTCCCGCAGGTTGTCGTGGTTCTCGGCCAGCTCGGTGTTTCTCGGCTGAAACGTCCACGGAATGAAGGCGGTGAAGCCTCCCGTCAAGTCCTGCAGCTCGCGTACAACTATCATATGCTGCAGCCTGTCCTGATAGTCCTCGACGTGACCGAACATCATGGTGGCCGTCGTTTTGAGGCCGAGCTTGTGTGCTTCGTACATCACGCCGAGCCACTCATCCGATGTGCACTTCTTCGGCGCTATCTTGTCGCGTACGGAATCCACGAGAATCTCGGCACCGCCGCCGGGGATTGAATCAAGTCCCGCAGCGATCAGGCGCTTTATGACTTCGCGTACCTTCAGTCCGCTCTGGTCGGCAATGAAGACAACCTCTTCCGGGGAGAGGGCGTGGAGCCATATCTTATAGTTGGACTTTATGAACCTGAAAGTGTCTTCATAGTAGTCGAGTCCGAGCTCGGGATTAAGTCCCCCCTGAAGGAGGATCCGCGATCCGCCGAGGTCTAGCGTCTCCTGTATTTTTCTGCCCAACTCGTCATAGCTGAGCGTGTAGCTCTTCTTCTCGTCTCCGACTTTTGCGTAGAAGGCGCAGAAGGTGCATTCCGTGACACAGACGTTTGTGTAGTTGATGTTTCGATCTATGATGTATGAAACAGCCGGTTTAGGATGTTTCTTCCAACGCACATAGTCCGCCATCATGCCGATTGTCAGAAGGTCGTTGGACTCGAATAGCTCCATACCTTCCGAAAGGCTGAGGCGTTCTCCTTCTCGAACTTTATCGAAAATTTCTTTTAACATTCTCCGGACCTTTTAGTAAAATTCGCAAAACTTGCTCTAAGAAACAAAGATACATTGTGTCAAGCATTGTGCTGGCGTTATGTTCTCTGTTCCGCGGCCTCATTTACTTCATGAGCTCAGCAATTATCTGTTGTGGATGGAACGTAACCGGCGCCGGCTCGGTTGAATGGGGAAGAATGGCGATGCATGCCCGTCATGCACCTGTTATTCCAACATTTTTGCAAGTTCCGTGACGGATTGTTAAATTTCCAAACAAAATGCAAGCAAAACTATGAGAGCATTGATCCCTGTTGCGGGGGTGGGAACACGACTGCGTCCGCATACATATACGTTGCCGAAAGTCCTTCTCAATGTCGGTGGAAAGCCCATCGTCGGTCATATAGTCGAAAACCTTTTGAGCATCGGAATAAAAAATATTTCCGTTGTCGTGGGGTACATGGGCGACATGGTTGAAGAATATCTCCGGACGAATTACAAGGCTGACTTCACTTTCATATATCAGGAAGAGAGATTGGGGCTGGGCCACGCGACACACGTTGCACTGTCGAATGACGGAAGCGATGAGCCGCTGCTGATAATTCTCGGAGATACCGTCTTCGATGTCGACCTCTCACCTCTTCTGAGCAGCAAGACATCAAGCATAGGCGTGAAGCGCGTCGATGATCCGAGGAGATTCGGCGTCGCGGAAACTGCCGACGGAAAGGTGAAGAGGCTCATAGAAAAGCCGGATCATCCTACGTCGAACCTTGCCGTGGTAGGCCTTTATTACATCAAGTATCCGAAGGTCCTTTTTTCGGCGCTTCAGGAGCTGATTGACAAGGATATTAGGACCAAGGGAGAGTACCAGCTGACGGATGCGCTGCAGCTCATGCTGGACCACAACGAAGTTATCACGTACTTTGAGATCGACGGATGGTATGATTGTGGAAAGCCGGAGACGTTGCTGCACACGAACAGGCACCTTCTGGAAAAGACCAGCAGCTACAAGAAGCGTGAGAACGTGGTGATCATACCGCCGGTTTTCATCGCGGACTCGGCTACGATTGCGAATTCCGTGATCGGCCCGTATGCGACAATAGATTCGGATGTGAATGTAGCGGATTCGTTGATAAGAGATTCGATCATAGGCTCGGGAGCTTCGATCCAGAATTCTCTCCTAGAAGGCTCCATAGTGGGCCAAAACGCACAGCTTAAGGGGAGCTTCAAGCGTGTCAACGCGGGGGATTCCACCGAGATAGACCTTTTTTAACAAATTACCGGAGACACAATGTACAAGATATTCACGTCGGAATCAGTAACCGAAGGACATCCTGACAAGGTTTGTGATCAAATATCCGATGCGGTTCTCGACGCTCACTTGGCAATCGAACCGAACTCCAGAGTTGCGTGCGAGACGTACGCCACAACGGGGCTCGTCGTAATCGGTGGGGAAATAACGACAAGCGAGAAAGCAAGATCTAAGATAGATGTGGCGGAAGTGGCGCGAAGAGTTATCAACAAAATCGGCTACAACGATATCCGGTACAAGTTTGACGCGGAGTCGTGCGGCATCATCAACGTTATGCATTCACAATCCGCGGATATCAGCCGCGGCGTTGAGACCGGAGGAGCAGGAGATCAGGGGATGATGTTCGGATATGCCTGCGACCAGACGGAAGAATATATGCCCCTTCCGATTGCCCTCGCCCACCGCCTCACGCGAAGGCTCGCCGAAGTGCGAAAAATGAAAGACAGATCCCCGATGAAATATCTCCGCCCGGACGGAAAAAGCCAGGTCACCGTTTCATATCATGAAGGCGGGAGGATAACCGTCGATACGGTTGTCGTGTCGACCCAACACGATCCCGAACCGAAGGGAACAAGCGAATCGAAATGGCAGAAGAAGATTGCCGAGGACGTGAAGAAGCACATTATCAGGAAAGTAATTCCCGCGAAGTTCCTGACGAACAAAACTGAGTACCATATCAACCCGACCGGCAGGTTTGAAATTGGCGGGCCACACGGCGATACCGGACTGACAGGGCGGAAAATCATTGTCGACACCTACGGCGGTTACGCACCGCACGGCGGCGGCGCATTCTCGGGAAAGGACCCGTCCAAGGTCGACCGGAGCGCGGCTTATGCCGCACGCTACCTGGCGAAGAACATCGTTGCGGCCGGACTCGCTAAAGAATGCATGATACAGCTTGCATATGCAATCGGCGTTGCTGAGCCGGTGTCCATACTTGTCGACACAAAAGGAACGGCTGACGGCGTCTCCGATGACGAGCTCGGGAAGATAATCTCGAAGATAATGGATCTCACGCCCGGGGGAATCACGAAGCATTTGCAATTGCGCAGGCCGATTTTCGAAAAGACCGCTGCGTACGGACATTTCGGGAGATCGGAAAAAGAGTTCACCTGGGAAAAACTCGACCTCGTAAAGGCACTGCGGGCCGCGGTCAGATAGTCAATCGCAAAATCTGAAAATCAAAGTTTGGAGAAATTTATCTTATGAATGAAAAGAAGGGTTTGTACAAAGTACGCGATATGTCTCTCGCCGAAGAGGGAAGAAGAAGAATCGCCTGGGCAGAGTCGAGAATGCCGGTGTTGATGGCGCTCAAGGAAAAATACAGCGCGACAAAACCGTTCAAGGGTTACAAAATAGCAGGCTGTCTTCACGTCACAAAAGAGACCGCGGTGCTTGTGAAGACCTTCGCCGCTTGCGGCGCACACGTGAGCTGGAGCGGCTGCAACCCGCTGTCGACAAACGATTCGGTCGCGGCTGCACTCGCATCCGAGAAGATCTCGATCTTCGCTTGGCACGGCATGTCGGTAAAAGAATTTTACTGGGCGATCGACGAAACCATCAAGATGAAGCCCAACCTTACTCTCGATGACGGTGCGGACCTGATATTTACGGTCCACAACAAGTACCCCGAGCTCGCCGACACAACAATTTTGGGCGGAACCGAGGAAACTACCACGGGAGTACACAGACTTCGTGCGATGGCCGACGACGGCGCCTTGCGATATCCTGTCATAGCAGTTAACGACGCGGAGACGAAGTGGGATTTCGACAACGTCTACGGCACCGGCCAGTCGACGCTCGACGGCATTATCAGGGCGACCAGCGTCCTGCTTGCCGGGAAGAATCTGGTTGTCGCAGGCTACGGGCATTGCGGCAAGGGCGTCGCGATGCGCGCGAAAGGAATGGGAGCCAACGTCATTGTAACCGAGGTGAAGCCCACGGCGGCGCTGAAGGCGACACTGGAAGGCATGAGAGTAATGACGATGGACGAGGCCGCGAAAGTCGGGGACGTTTTCGTCACGGCAACAGGTGTCAAGGATATAGTCGTAAAGAGACATTTTGAAAGAATGAAAGACGGTGCCATCGTTTGCAATACCGGTCACTACGACTGCGAGCTCAACCTGAATGATTTGAAGAAGATGACGAAGAAGGTCCGGGAAATTCGCGACAATAATGAAGAACACACGACGAAGGACGGAAGGCGCATCTACGTGCTTGCCCAGGGAAGGCTGGTAAATCTCGCTGCGGCCGAAGGGCATCCATCCGAGGTCATGGATATGTCGTTCGCGAACCAGTTCATGTCTCAGCTCAGGATCGTAGACCTTCATAAGAAGGGGAAGAGGCTGGAGAACAAGGTGCACGACATCCCGGCCGAGCAGGACCAGGAGATTGCGATGGTAAAACTGAAGACGATGGGTATCAAGATCGACAAGCTTACGCCGGAACAGGTCAAGTACCAGACTGACTACAGCTCCGGAACGTAATACTGCCCGAATATTAATGGGTTGAAGAATTGACAGAGTCACTCTTCTTGCAGGCTGTCCCAGTATGCGGGACAGCCTTTTATTTTTCTGCCTGATGGGCTCTCACAATATCGGGTGGTCGTAATGTCAGCAATGAGGTCGGGAGGCGAATTATGAAATCTCTAGTTGTTATTTTGTCATTCACTCTCTTCACGGCAGATGTTTCCGTAAGTCAGACGGGTGAAAACTGGATCACGAAAGCTGCCGTTGACCGGCTCGTGAAGTATGTCAGGATAGATACTCAGTCAAAGGAAGATGTAGAACAGGTGCCGAGCACGGAGAAACAATTTGATCTCGCAAGGCTGTTACTGGACGAGCTGAAGGGACTCGGGCTTGAAAATGCTTCGCTTGACGAGGCGCATTGCTATGTTTATGCGAGCCTTCCTTCCAACCTCGATTCAGAGTGGGCGAAGAACGCGACCGCCATCGGTTTTATTGCTCACATGGACGTGTCGCCCTCTGTCGCAGCCGCCGGGGTTAACCCGGTAATTCACAAGAACTACCGCGGTGGGGATATAGTTCTGCCGAATGATACTACTCAGATCATATCAGTGACTGGAAACCCTAATTTGCTGAACAGTATCGAAGACGACATAATTACGACAGACGGAACAACGCTTCTCGGTGCCGACGACAAAGCCGGCATTGCCGAAATAATGACGGCCCTGGAGTACCTACTGAGACACCCGGAGTTGAAACATGGCGCGATAAAGGTCGCCTTCACACCGGACGAAGAAGTCGGCAACGGTCCCAGGTACTTCGACATCGAAAGGTTCGGTGCGAAGTTCGCCTACACCGTCGACGGCGGGGAAGCAGGCGAGCTTAACGACGAGACATTCAATGCTCGTACCGCGGTCGTAATTTTCCGGGGAAAGAACACCCACCCCGGTTATGCAAAGGGGATCATGGTTAATTCGCTGTATGCGGCTTCCTACTTCGTATCGCTTTTTCCTGATGACATGAAACCGGAAACCACAGAAGGGGGACAAGGGTATCTGCACCCTTACGATTTTGCCGGCAACGAAGAACAATCGAGATTGAAAGTGCTCGTCCGCGATTTCGTTAAGGACGGAATAACCGGGAAAACAAATATGTTGGAAGGGATGAAGGATAAGACTATGAGAGAGTTCCCGGGCGTGAAGGTCAGTATCGAGTTTCACGACACTTACAGCAACATGAAATCGGTTCTGGACCTTCATCCGGAGATAGTCGAGCTTGCAGAGGCAGCGATGGTTGAGGCTGGAGTGAAGCCGCTAAGACTTCCGGTTCGCGGTGGAACTGACGGTGCGCAACTGACATTCATTGGTTTGCCAACCGCCAATATCTTCGCCGGTGAAGAGAATCCTCATGGAAAACTCGAGTGGATTCCAGCCGGGTCGATGACCAAGGCAGTCATGACCATTGTAAATATCTCCTGCATGTGGGCGGGAAAAGGGGCCGGGAATTAGTCGGATGGATGCACTTGCGATCACCAGTTACATTTCGAATCGTGGGCAGCCGTGATGCGGGTTGAACGAATAGATTCTCTGGCGATGCCGGAGCTTGAACCCTATCGAACAATGCGCCGCACCATCGAACACCGCAGGATGGGAATATTCGTGGCCGAAGGTGAGAAGGTCGTCAAGCGACTTGTCAACAGCCAGCTGAAAATCGTCTCCATCCTCATGACCGAACGATGGCTCGAGAAATATTCTCCGCTTCTTGCAAACAGGGATATCGAAGAGGCAGTTTTTGTCGGCCAAAAGGAGATGCTGGAAAACATTGTCGGTTACGGACTCCACCAGGGCATCATGGCCATAGGGAGAGTGCCGGAACCTCACGACGTATTCAGTTTGAACATTGACCATGGCGGTCCAGGGTTACTTGTGGCTCTTGATGGAATAGCGAATTCGGAAAACATGGGGGTGATAGTCAGGAATTGCGCCGCGTTCGGAGTCGACGCGGTTTTAGTAGGTGAGACTTCATGCGATCCATACCTTCGCCGCTCGGTCAGGAATTCTATGGGTACCATATTCGACATTCCAATAATTTACGTGGAGGACCTTGCGGCGGCTCTCGGACGCATGAGGAAAGATCGTGGATTCCGTATGATTGCTGCCAATCCGAGACCCGGTTCCTCAGACATAGCGACTGCAGATTTGTCGGGCGATGTATGCATTGTATTTGGCAGCGAGGGTGATGGTATATCTGCGAGGGTGTTGGGAGAGTGTGATGCGAGCGTAAAAATTCCCATGAGCGACCCGGTTGATTCCATAAACGTGGCGAGCTCAGTCGGCGTGGTCCTGTACGAATGCAATCGCCGGCGCGGCTTCATGCACAGCCAATTGCCTCAGTAACACCTCCATTCTCCTTCCTCCCATTTCCATCTCCATCTCTGACTGCTTCCCGTTTATGGGAAAAACCCTTCTCAGCGGCAACTGGCCGCATTTTGCATTGAGGCGACCTGCCGCTTTCAATCTGGGAGATGCATTTCCCGCATTTTAACGTGCTATATAACTGGCATTACTGTTGCAACATATGGCATGTTACACCTGAAATCAGAAGGAACCCGTTGTGCTGCAAGATACGGTCGAAGAGCTCCCGGGGTTATGCGGGAAGAAGGTATTGCGCAGTAGGGATGTCGTGAAGTAGTTTAAAATGTCGAGGGAAGTTTATGTGCTTAGGAGTCCCCGGAAAAGTAACCGTAATCGATGAAAATTCTACCGGAATGAAAATGGGAAGAGTGGACTTCGGCGGCATTTCGAAGGAGGTCTGCCTTGCTTACGTTCCTGAAGTCAAACCGGGGGATTATGTCATAGTGCATGTCGGCTTTGCAATAAGCATTGTTGATGAAGAGCAGGCACAGGCGGTGTTCGAGTTCCTCAGAGAAAGCGGGAAGCCGGAGGGATTGGATGATCCTTCCGCGAACGGTGAAGATCCACCGTCTTGATCGCCCGCGCGGTTTTGTCGCCGTACTCTTTAGCGTAACCATCTTCCAGCGTCTGTCAATCTCGTCAAACATAGCTCACTTCAGGAGGTTCGCACGATGCACGAGCTGTCGATAGCCGAAAACATATTGGAGATAGTCAATGAAAATCTCCCGGCAAGCGGCGGAGGCAGGGTGAAGTATGTTAAGGTCAGAATAGGCGATATGGCAGGCGTCGTTCCTGATTCACTCGACTTCTGTTTCACGGCGATTACGAAAGGAACGCAGCTGGAACATGCGAAGCTGAAGATAGAGAAAACGGGAATCGCAGCCCATTGCAACGTTTGTGGAAGAGACTCAAGAGTGGAAGGGCTTGTTTTTAGATGTCCGTTATGTGATAGCAGCGATGTGAGAATAATTTCAGGGAATGAACTGCAGGTGGTTGAAATTGAGGTCGAGAATTGAAGAAGAGGAAGAGCAACAAAAATTCAAAACAACACACACATCGTTTTGCGCTTTGCCCCACTACCGGATCGGCCCGGAATGAAAGCATGCAAGAGGTGGATAATGACCGTAGTGACTATTGAACGTAAAGTTCTCGAGAAGAACGACGAGCTGGCGCGGCAAAACAGAGATCTGTTTCGCAGGTATGGCACATTTGTGGTCAACCTTGTGAGCTCACCCGGCTCGGGAAAAACGAGTTTGCTGGAGAAGACACTGGAGCAGCTGAACGGCAAGATCGGAACGGCCGTCGTGGAAGGTGATGTGCAAACCGACATAGATGCTCAACGAGTTGCGAAGCTCGGTGTTCCCGTCGTGCAGATAGTCACCAATGGCGGCTGCCATCTCGATGCGAAGCTTGTACAGGATGCAATATCCAACTTAGAATTGAACGATGTCGATCTTCTTTTCATTGAAAATGTCGGGAATCTGGTGTGTCCTGCAGGGTATGATCTTGGCGAGGCGATGAAGGTAGTTATAGCGAGTACCACGGAAGGCGACGACAAGCCGCTAAAGTATCCGGCAATGTTCAGAAACGCTTCTGTGCTTGTCATAAACAAGATCGATCTTCTCCCGTATCTGAACAGCAATCTTTCCGAACTGAAGATGAATGCGCTCCAAATAAATCCGAAGTTGACGATTTTTGAAACGTCGTGCACAACCGGATTGGGGATCGCCGATTGGTGTGACTGGCTCATCGGCAAGACAGGGGAAAAATGATCACCCGTCTTCATATTTCCATCCGGGGTGCGGTACAGGGAGTCGGGTTCAGGCCATTCGTGTACCGGCTGGCGAAGGAGATGAACCTGAAGGGGTGGGTTTTGAATTCGTCGCAGGGCGTTTTAATCGAAGTTGAAGGGGAGAGTCCCGAGCCGGATTTGTTTGCCACGCGCCTCGTGATGGAAAAGCCACCGCTTTCCTACATACAACATATGGAAACCTCCCTCCTGGACCCGGTGGGTTTCAAAGATTTCGAGATAAGGGAAAGCGACGAGAGCGGTTCCAAAACCGCCCTCGTCCTCCCCGATATCGCGACATGTCCCGAATGTTTATCGGAAATATTCGATCCGATAAACCGAAGGTATCTATACCCTTTCACCAACTGCACGAACTGCGGCCCGCGTTTCAGCATTATCAGGAGTCTGCCATACGACAGACTGAACACCACCATGGCAGGTTTTGAGATGTGCGATGAGTGCAGCCGAGAGTACCACGATCCGGCCAACCGCAGGTTCCACGCTCAGCCGAATGCATGTCCGAACTGCGGACCGCACCTTGAGTTATGGGACAACGCCGGTCGCGTCACAGAGACGCATCACAATGCTCTTCTTCAGGCGGCGGAAGCAATTCGTGAAGGGAAGACCGTTGCACTAAAAGGAATCGGTGGATTCCAACTCCTGGTCGATGCACGAAACGATGATGCCGTCGAACGCCTTCGTACTCGGAAACATCGGGAGGAAAAGCCGTTCGCATTGATGTATCCCTCCCTGGAATTCGTCAAACAGGCCTGTCAGGTGTCGGAAATTGAAGAAAGACTTCTCCTGTCTCCGGAAGCACCGATAGTCCTGTTGAAGTCGCTAACATCAACGAGTGTCGGCGGTTCAATCGCGCCGAGGAACCCATACCTGGGCATTATGCTTCCTTATTCCCCGCTTCACCATGTCCTGATGCGGGAGCTCAGCTTCCCGGTCGTTGCGACGAGTGGCAACATGACCGATGAGCCGATATGCGTCGACGAACATGATGCACTCGAGAGGCTCCGCAATATTGCGGATTTGTTCCTCGTTCACAACCGCCCGATCGAGAGACAGGTCGACGATTCGGTCTCCCGCATCATGGCCGGGAGGACTCAGCTCGTCCGGCGTGCGAGAGGATTTGCGCCGCTTCCGATAGAGATGGACTTGTCTACCGAAAGCACGATCCTTGCCGTCGGAGGGCACCTGAAGAATGCAATCGCCCTGAATTCCGGAAGGAATATTTTCATAAGTCAACATATCGGAGATCTCTCTGCGGGGGAAGCCTATGACGCCTTCAGGAAGGTGAATCTCGACTTCAGGAAATTGTACGGCCTCTCTCCGGCGCTGATAGTTCATGATAATCATCCGGATTACCTGTCGACTCAGTACGCCGCAAAACAGAGCGAAGAGAAGTTGGGAGTCCAGCATCATTTAGCGCACGTCGCCGCCTGCATGGCTGAAAACAAGCTGGAAGGTCCGGTGCTCGGCATATCGTGGGACGGTTCCGGCTACGGCGAAGATGGGACGATATGGGGAGGAGAGTTCCTGCTTACCGACGGGCTATCTTATGACAGGATAGCGACTTTCCGTTCATTCAGATTGCCCGGGGGCGACGCTTCAATAAAGGAACCGCGGAGAACTGCGGTTGGAGTACTTTATGAAATACTGGGCGACGACCTTTTCGAAACAAGTGGCTTGAACTCAATTAGTACATTCAAAGCAAGTGAACTGATCGTAATCAAGAAGATGCTTGTCACGCGACTTAATTCTCCGCTCACTACAAGTGCGGGACGAATCTTCGATGCGGTGTCATCTATTGCCGGCATCCGTCAGACAGCGAGCTTCGAAGGGCAGGCCGCAATGGAACTCGAATTTGCGGCCGAGGGAGTCAAGTGTGAGGGAACTTACCAGTTTAACGTGATGCCGGGGATGAATTCGGAGGTTGGAGATCGGGAGTCAGATGAAGCGAATATCAGCGGCGATCGATACGTTCCGCATTTCATAATTGATTGGGAAACGATGATAAGGAATATACTCGAGGAGGTGTCGTCCGGCGTCGAGATCGGCATTGCCTCCGCTAAATTTCACAACACCCTTGTGAGAATTATACTGGAAGTTGCCAAGCGAGCCGGTAAAGAGAAGATCGTACTCACTGGAGGTTGTTTCCAAAACAAGTATTTAACCGAGAGAACTGTGGAAGAACTCAGGGACAAAGGCTTTAAACCGTATTGGCACCAGCGGGTGCCGACAAACGATGGAGGGATTGCGTTGGGGCAAATCTATGTGGCGTTGAAGCGGCATGGAAGCGGAATGATGGAGTCGGGAGTAAGAAATAAAATGAAATCGGCGGAAAGCCGGCTGCCGATCGCTGAAAGCTGAATTCTATGAAGTACATCGATGAATACAGAGACTCCGAAACGGCAATGAAGTATGCCCGGATGATCCGGGACATCACGACTCGCGAATGGACCATGATGGAAATCTGCGGAGGGCAGACTCACGCGATTGTCAAATTCGGAATCGATCATTTCCTTCCGGACCAAATCACGCTCGTCCATGGTCCGGGCTGCCCGGTTTGTGTGACGCCTCTGGAGATAATAGACAAAGCGATTGCAATTGCCGGCCGCAGCGATGTCATATTCACGTCGTTCGGAGACATGCTTCGAGTGCCCGGGTCGGGAAAAGATCTTCTGACAGCTAAGTCTGAGGGAGCCGATGTACGGATAGTTTATTCTCCACTTGATGCGGTGAAAATGGCACAGAACAATCCGAAGAAGAAGGTGGTCTTCTTCGCGGTCGGTTTCGAGACGACTGCTCCCGCCAACGCCATGGCAGTCTGGCACGCAAGGGAAAAAGGGGTCAAGAATTTCTCGGCCCTGACTTCTCACGTGCTTGTACCGCCTGCAATGGAAGCAATTCTCTCATCGCCTTCGCATTTGGTGCAGGCCTTTCTCGCCGCGGGACACGTATGCACGGTCATGGGGTATGAGGACTATTTCCCGATTGCGAAGAAGTACAAGTCTCCTGTTGTCGTGACAGGCTTCGAGCCGGTCGACATACTTCAGGGTGTCTATATGGCAGTCAGGCAGCTCGAAGAGGGAAGAGTCGATGTCGAGAATCAGTACTCCCGTGCGGTTCGGCGGGAAGGAAATGTACTTGCTAAAGAACTGATAGCAAGAGTGTTCCGTGTCGTGGACAGGACCTGGCGTGGCATCGGAACCATCCCCCGAAGCGGTTGGGGACTTAAACAGGAGTTTGCAGAGCACGATGCAGAGAAAGTGTTCGACGTCTCCGGCATAGAAGCAGAGGAATCTACGATATGCATTGCCGGGCAGATTATGCAGGGTTTGAAGAAGCCGATCGACTGTCCGGTATTCGGAAAAGACTGCAAGCCTGAGCGACCGCTCGGCGCACCGATGGTGTCGTCGGAGGGAGCATGCGCCGCGTATTTCCATTACGGCAGATTCCTTCGGAGAAGTATTGGTGGGGAAGGATGAAGTAAGAAGTTGGAAGCAAGAGGTCAGCAGTCGGCCTTCAAGACTATCATCCAAAACCCTGGGAAGGCCCGGCAAGCCAATAAATTACGATGAGGAAAAACGGCAATGAATGATGAATCGCGAATGGATATCGGCAGTGGCTTCGCTTGTCCGATTCCGAAGTCCGATTACACGAGAATTCTGCTCGCGCACGGAAGCGGGGGAAAGCTTACGCATGATTTGATCGGCAAAATGTTCGTACCTCAGTTCAGCAATGAGTTTCTCGAGCAGCGCAATGACGGGGCCGTCTTCGAGGTCGGCGGAAACAAATTTGCATTCACAACGGATTCCTATGTGGTCGACCCGATATTCTTTCCCGGTGGAAATATCGGAGAACTGGCCGTGAACGGCACGGTAAACGATCTCTCAATGTGCGGTGCCAGGCCGCTCTATCTGTCGGCGGCGTTTGTAATCGAGGAGGGCTTACCGATCGATGATTTGTGGAATGTTGTACTATCTATGAAGCAAGCTGCGGAAAGGGCCGGAGTCCTGCTTATTACGGGGGACACGAAGGTAGTGGACAGGGGGAAGGGCGACAAGATATTCATTAACACTTCGGGGATTGGCCTGGTCGACGAAGGTGTGGACGTGAATCCAAGAAAGATCAAGGCGGGCGACAAGATCCTGATAAACGGAGATATAGCGCTTCACGGGATAGCTGTTATGTCTGTGAGGGAAGGGCTGGAATTTGAAACGGAAATAAAGAGCGATACTGCACCGTTGAATGGGATTGTTGGAGAAATGCTCAAAGTGAGCAGAAATATCCACGCCATGCGCGACCCGACGCGCGGCGGAGTGGCGACAACTTTAAATGAATTGGCCGAACTATCAGGTCTGGGGATTATGCTGTACGAGGAGGCCTTACCCGTGCCGGATGCAGTAAAAGGCGCCTGCGAAATACTCGGGCTTGATCCCCTTTATATTGCAAACGAGGGGAAACTACTTGTGGTTGTGGCGCCTTCGGATGCGGAGAAGTTGCTCGATACGATGCGGCAACACCCGCTCGGCAGGAACGCGGCCATGATCGGCGAAGTAGTCGACCCGCATCAGGGTATGGTAATGTTGAAAAGCAGGATTGGAGGTTCGCGTGTCGTGGACATGCTGACGGGCGAGCAAATGCCGAGGATTTGTTAAAAACAGCAGCGTGAGGCATGCGAGGCAGTCCTTGTTTCGGAGTGCAGAGTCTATTATATTGTTTGTCGATCGCGGGGTGGAGCAGCTGGTAGCTCGTCGGGCTCATAACCCGAAGGTCGAAGGTTCGAATCCTTCCCCCGCTACAATGGAAGTCCGCCTATGAGCGGACTTTTCTTTTTCTATCAGGGGCTAGGCCGTGGCCAATCACTTTAAATCAGGGTCGGAATTGGAAGGTCGAAGGTTCTCCCTCACAAACGCGTTAGGCGTTTGCGAGGGATCTCCCAAAGGGACGGGCCTTCGGGAGAATCCTTCCCCCGCTACAATGGAAGTCCGCCTGTGAGCGGACTTTTCTTTTTTCGACACCTTTTCTATAAATAAGGATCTCTCGGGTGGATTCATTGAGATCTGTTTGCGTTCACGAAGACTGCGCGAAATGTGTCCCTGCCACAGGAGAGGTGTGGCATGGACTCGTCGTAGTAATCCGGCAAGATAAATGAGACTGTCAGGCAGCCCCGAAGAGAGTGAGGGCCGGATTGTGTCCTACCTTCATGTTTTTTTGCAATCAGGACTGGATTCGGGATGTCCCCCTCAGGATTAACCATCACCCCGACGGTGGCGACCGCCACTACAAGGAACGATATGCGTTGCGTTCTGTGTTCTAATCAAAGACTACTTTGCCTGCTATTTGCATTTCAGCAGTTCTTTTGTGATATTTTTACGGTATTTCTAGCAGTTGATTATGAATTAGCGGCTGTGCCCACGCAGTCGACCGAATTAGGTTCAATCATCATCAAATTAACTAAGGCTTTCAGAGCATGAAGAGCGTTGCTTTCATTGGCACGGGCTTGATGGGTAAACCGATGGCGTCCAGCGTATTGAGGAAAGGTTTCCCGACAATCGTGTATAACCGGACGAGAAGGAAGGTGGTGGAACTCGAAAGTGCCGGTGCCCGTGTTGCAGAAACTGCTCGTCAGGCGGCCGAGGAAGCCGACGTTGTCATCACGATGCTTTCAGACATTGAGGCCGTAGACTCGGTCCTTTCTGGTGACCACGGACTAATGCGCGCATTCGCCCCGGGGAAGATTTATATCGACATGAGCACGATTACTCCGGAGGCCTCACGGAAGTTTGCGGAACTTGTGGAGTCGACTGGTGCCAGGATGCTCGATGCACCGGTCGTGGGCACTAACAGCGTTGCAGAGAAAGCAGAGTTGACCATACTGGTCGGTGGGGATCCGAGGGTGCTTGAAGAGGTCAGGGAAGTCTTCCAGTCGATGGGCAAATACATATTCCATATCGGGGATCATGGCTCCGCTTGCGGGATGAAGCTTGTCGTCAATCATTTCATATCGGGGATGATCGGTCTGCTTGCGGAAGGACTGGAGCTTTCCGAGAAACTTGGCATCGACCCGTCCGTATTCTCGAACGTGCTGAACACCAGCGCGGTGAGGTCGCCCGTTTACGAATTGAGGGCGCCGAAAATGATGACCAGGGACCATGAGACGCAATTCCCGGTCAGACTGCTTATCAAGGACTTGAACTACATTACACAGACCGCCGAAAAAACGGGGGCCGTGATGCCGATTCATTCGCTTGTCAGGAATTTGTTCACCATGGCAGGTGCATACGGCTATGGTGAAAAGGATATCTCGGCGATATTCGAATTATTCGACGGTAAACAATTAATGGGCGCTTGAATTCACCGAACTTGCTGACGCCAGCTTTCGGAGGGGCGGATTTCGTCCAAGCTCCTTTCATGATTTCTTTCAGGAGAAAAGCGACTTGACTCAAAAGGAAAAAATTCGCAAAACGGTGCTCAAGCTGCGCGAGCAGCTTACGGAAGAAGAAGCATTGCAGAGGAGCAAGAGCGTACTGACGCGGCTGGAAAATCTGCCGGAGTACAGGAATGCGGGATTAGTCCACACCTACATTGCATCGAGACCGAACGAAGTCGACACTATCATGTTGATTGCACGATCGTTCGCCCGGGGAAAGAGGATTGCCGTTCCGGTGATCACGGACAAGAAACAGCGAACCCTCGACACTTCGGAACTTATGAACATCGGCGACCTGACGGAGGGGCCGTTCAATATCAAGGAGCCCAAGGTCTTTGCCCCTGTTCCGCTGGAAGAAGTCGACATCTTCGTGGTGCCGGTGATCGCGGTCGACAGGACCGGCAACAGAATCGGATGGGGGTTCGGATACTATGACAACCTTCTCCGCACCCAGAAGAAGCCTGTCGTTGCCCTCGCGTACAATTTCCAGATCGTCGATGAGATCGAGCCGTCCGACCAGGACGTGAGGGTTGATTATATCGTTTCAGAAGATGAGATTATAAAAACAAATGCTCGAAAGTGGTGATACAACGGCAGACGGCGTAGGGACGGATCCGCAGCAGGCGGAATCATCGGGAGAGTCGCGGGAACACAATCCATTTCGAAAATTATACAAATCGTCGTCGGACAGAATACTCGACGGCGTATGCGGGGGAATTGCCGACTACCTCGGTATAGATTCCAGCGTAATCAGATTGCTCGTCGTCGCCTTCTCGATTTTCAGCCTCGGGGGCGGAATAATATTTTACCTCGTGGCGATGCTCGTAATGCCTGCCGAGCCGGTGCCCGAGGGTACCGAACCGACTGCCGAATCCGGGCGGAAATCATCCAATGCCTGGAACACGGTGACCTTGATAGCCGGCATCGTGGTTGTCATAATCGGAATTTCGCTGCTTGTCGGCTATTACAATATTTTCTATGTCGATAGTATGTGGCGCGGCTTCGGGCGCCTATTTCTCCCCGTGATCATCATCCTGATCGGAGGCGCCCTCCTTTTGGGGAGACAGAAGAAGGGGAATGAACCTTCTGAGATTCACAGTGAGAGTCTTCATACGGGAGTGGAGACAAAAAGACTTGCAAGGTCGATGCGCGACCGGAGGATCGCAGGAGTCTGCGGTGGATTGGCGGAGTATTTCGCCGTCGATTCAACGATAGCGAGGCTCCTGTTCGTACTTCTGGTGTTCGCGTCTTTCGGACTGGCGATAATTCTCTACTTCGTGTGTGCTTTCGTGATACCAAAGGAGGTTGAAACATGAGCGCAATTACAAACAGCAGGGGCCGCGTCGGCACTTTCCTGCTTGGAATGATTCTTCTCGTACTTGGAGTCCTGCTTCTGATAAGCAGGGCGGGCGTCGTCGAACTGGACTTCACCCGCATAATTGCCTTTGCAGTGCTCGCTGCGGGCGGAATAGAGGCGATAACGGCTTTCGCCTCCGCCGACAGACGCCGATTGTTCTGGGGAGCGGTCCTGTTCCTCGCGGCATTGCTGGTACTTCTGGCGTCATATAATTTCATACCCGATACGTGGGACCAGATCTGGCCTTCGGCACTCATCATCCCGGGCCTGGCGTTTCTGATGGTATACTTCTCGGATCCGAAGGAGTATATACTTCTCGTGATTGCCGCTCTGTTCGTGGTTTTTGGTTGGGCCGGGCTCATGGCGGTGCAGGGTGACTTCGGCTTCAGCTCCGGCATATTCGGCGCGCTTCGCATTATCGTTCCGGCTGCGATAGTGATAGCCGGGTTTTATGTGATCTGGAAAAATTTCTTCAGAACTCGAACTTAAGGGTTATTGTCGGGCCCCGGCTAGTCCGATTCCTGCGGATATTCTCCGCCGGCCTGGACCGGGGAGACAACGTGGATCATCGATCAGGAGGGTCAAATGCGCAGACTTGCTTTTGCGGCTGCTCTGTTAATTACGATTTGCGGGGCCGCGCCGGGCCAATCTCTGAATTCACAGCTCGAACATTTCACACGGTTGCACCATGTCCCGTCGGGAGCCGCCGATTTCAAACCCGTCCTCTATTTGCCGCCGCTGAATCAGGACACCACACTCGTTTGCTGGAGCTTCTCGACGACATCATACATCGAGTCGGAGATGGAGAGACTCGGATTGTCTCCTGTCAGGCTCTCGGTGATGTATCCGGTATACTACGTATTCGTCGAGAAGGCCAGAAGATTCGCACGCACGCACGGGGAATCGAGGTTCGCACCGGGTGATTTGTTCACCGGTGTCTGGAAGACAATACGGAAATACGGCGAAGTCCCCATGGAGGCTTATCGGGGCCAGGAGGTCTACTGCCCAACATACAATCAGACTCCGATGTATGACGAGCTCATAAGTTATATGGAGAAGGTAAAAGCGGATTCGATCTGGGATGAAGATCGCGTCGTAAGTCATGTCGAGGAAATTCTCGACAAGAACATGGGGAGACCCCCTCGCGAGTTCGTATATGAAGGAAAACGGTACACGCCGATGACCTTCCTGAACGAGGTCGTGAGACTTCCATGGAATGAATATATCAAAGTGACCTCGTTTACTTATTCTCCCTTCTACATTTACACACAGCTTCGTGTGCCGGACAACTGGGCACACGACAGCACTTACTTCAATGTACCGCTCGATGTCTTCTATCGTTCGATGAAGGATGCGTTGAAACACGGTTATTCATTCGCAATCGATGCCGACATAAGTGAGCTCAGTTACCGGATTGAAAAGGGTATTGGGATCATTCCGCCCTACGACATCCGTCTCAGCGACATAGATCAGGCTTCCCGTGAATTCAGGTTCAACAACGGTAGTACGACCGATGACCATCTCATGCAGGCGGTCGCATACAGGAATTTCCATGGAGACGAATGGTTTCTGGTAAAAGACTCATGGAGAACCGCATGGGAGGGAAACCACAAAGGGTATTCGTTTTTCCACGAATCGTACATGAAGCTGAAAGTGCTTGCGTTCCTCGTGAACATTAACGCCGTTCCGGAAATAGAAAAAAAGCTCGACAGCAAATAGTCCCGGTAAGTTTGTGTCTGGCTGCGTCCGGCTCTTGCGATGCAGATTGCAGACGGACGACCGGCACGAAAGACTGAGTCGGATCCCGACTGCTGCCCGGCCGCGTCCGCAACGGAACGTCACGAAACGGAGAGGAGGCAACATGGAACGCAGACTTCTCAGCGAAGCTGAAAAACCTACGAGAGCCCACTTCGAGATTCTCTTCATGAGCTGGGCGGGTTGGGTCTTCGACTTCTACGATCTCATCCTTTTCACATTTCTTCTTATCCCGATCGGGAAAGAACTCCTTCTCTCGAGGGTCGAACTCTCCCTGGTCCTCGGCGCATCTCTCGCTGCTACGGCCCTTGGAGGAGTAATATTCGGCGTTCTATCCGACCGGTTCGGGCGAAGGAATGTGCTGCAATGGACGATACTCACATACAGCGTAGGCACGTTCCTCAGCGGCTTCGCTCCAACACTTTTCGTACTTCTCATTTTCAGAATAATCACGGGACTGGGAGTCGGCGGTGAATGGGCCACAGGCCAGACTTACGTAGGGGAGACTTTTCCGCCGAAGGTAAGGGGCAGATATGCAGCGTTCATGCAGACCGGTGCCCCTTTTGGGATCGTACTCGCGACGCTTGTGGGAGGCTTCCTTGAACCTTCGATAGGCTGGCGCGCCTGCTTCTTCGTTTCCATCCTGCCGGCTCTCCTTGTCATTATCATAAGACGCCGGCTGCCCGAGTCGGATGTGTGGGCGGAACGAAGAAGACTCGTTTCGCAGAAGGAATTCAAGGGGAGTATGGTTGACGAAGAGAAGCGGAACAAATTTCTCCTGCTCTTTTCGGCCGAGTACAGGAAGCTTTTCGCTCAATCACTATTGCTGGCGATATTCGACATGTCAGCCTACTGGTTTACTTATTCCTGGCTGCCGGGGTATCTTCACGAGCAGCGTCATTTCCCGATGGCAAAGTCTGCCGTGTGGATGCTTGTTGTCCAGGCAGGCGGGCTTCTCGGTTATCTGTCGTTCGGATTTGTCGCCGATAAATTGGGCCGCCGCCCTGCGTATTCGATTTATTCTTTTATCATGGCGGCTGCTTTGATCATGGTTACCCTGTTGTGGAATGCCGTCGTAGTTTATCCCGTAGTGATATTGTCTTTCATGTTTCTTGTCGGCTTCGGCACGGGAATGTTCAGCGGTTACGGACCCCTGTTCAGCGAGCTTTATCCGACGTCGATAAGGAACACTGCGATGGGTTCGGCATTTAACCTTGCCCGCGGGGTACAGTTCTTCACGCCTGTCGTGATTGCCGTAGTAGCCGAGCAGTACGGTCTGAGCGGCGGCATCTCGCTCGCGGCTGTCTTTGCCCTCCTGACGGGTATCTGGATCTGGACTTTCCCTGAGACGAAAGGGAAGCGGCTCAAGATAGTGGAAAACGAATAGCGGTCGCTGCCCGAAGGAATCTGCATTGCAATCCGCTGCCACATTCCTGCGGCCGTGAAGCTAGTGGTTCATTTCGTCGAAGTGCGGCGCCTTCGCAGCTCAAGCGTTCTTGAATCCCAGAACCCTTAGGTTTATATTTCACAGAGGCTTACAATGGTTTTGATTAATGACGCCTTCAATTCTCCATGGGATTCCGTCGGACAAGCGACCCAGGAAACGCCCGCCGAGGTTGAAGACACTGCTACGAAGGCGGAGACGCCTGCAAGAGTGATTCTTTTTAATGATGACTGGCATACCTTCGATGAGGTTATTGCACAGTTGATAAAAGCGTTGGGCTGCGGCTCCGACAAAGCGGAGGCAATCGCTTTCGAAGCGCACTCGAAAGGAAAAGCGTTGGTATTCGAAGGGTCCATGCCCGAATGTCTACGGGTAAACGGAGTCCTCGAAGAGATAAGTTTAATTACTCAAATAGAAGTCTGATTGATGAATTCAAACCAGGTTAGAGAAAGTTTCATAAAGTTTTTCGAGAAGCACGGTCACAGGTTTGTTCCGAGTTCGCCTGTAGTACCTTACGACGATCCCACGCTCCTTTTCACGAACGCCGGCATGAACCAGTTCAAGGATGTTTTCCTGGGTACGGGAAAGCGCGATTATAAACGTGCTGCCGACTACCAGAAATGTATTCGTGTAAGCGGCAAACACAACGACCTCGAAGAAGTAGGGCGCGATACTTATCACCACACGTTCTTCGAGATGCTGGGGAATTGGTCGTTCGGAGATTATTACAAGAAGGAGGCGATCGAATGGGCCTGGGAGCTGCTGACCATGGAATGGAAGCTCCCCAAGGACAAGCTTTACGCCACTGTCTTCGAAACCGACGAAGAAGCCGCCGAGCTGTGGAAGGAAGTCACCGACATCGATCCTTCCAGGGTGCTTAAATTCGGGGAGAAAGACAACTTCTGGGAGATGGGCGAGACGGGCCCCTGCGGTCCCTGTTCGGAAATCCATATCGATCTCGGCGAGGGAATCTGCACGAAGAAACACAAACATGGTGTGAACGTCGACGGCTGCGGCAGATTCATAGAACTCTGGAATCTCGTATTCATACAGTATAACAGGGATGCCGGCGGCAAACTCGAAACTCTTCCCGCCAAGCATGTCGACACCGGAATGGGATTCGAGAGAGTCGTGTCCGTACTCCAGGGAAAGAGATCCAATTACGATACGGATGTCTTCACCCCAATTATTTCCGAGATAGCGAAACTCACGGGAAAGCCGTACGAGGGCGATCGGAACCAGGTGGCGATGCGGGTCATTGCAGACCACGTCCGTGCGCTGACTTTCGCCATTGCCGACAATGCCAACCCGTCGAATGAAGGACGTGGATATGTACTCAGAAGGATTCTGCGCCGCGCGTCCCGCTACGCCCGGAATCTGGACGTTCGGGAGCCGTTCATCTACAGGCTCGTGGATGTACTGGTGACAAATATGGGCGGCGCGTACCCCGAGTTGGTCGCTTCGAAAGAGAGAATCAAGGATGTAATAAAATCCGAAGAGGAGAGTTTCAACCAGACTCTGGATCGCGGCCTGGAAATATTTGCGGAAGTCGCTGAGCGAGTTGAGAAATCAGGTAAGAGAGTTATTCCCGGGGAGGATGTGTTCAAGTTATACGACACATACGGTTTTCCGTCGGACCTGACAAACCTGATTGCCCAGGAGCGGGGACTGTCACTGGATATGGCCGGGTTCGACACACTTATGTCGGAACAGCAGGACAGGTCAAGAGAGGCGACGAAGAAGAATGTCAATGTAAACGTTGCCGAGGGTCTGCAGCTTGGCGATTTGGTCGAAAAGGCAAGGACGGAATTCACCGGTTATGACACAACAGAGAACGATTCCAGGATTGTTGGTGTCAAAAGCATCGGTGACGAAAAGTATGTGGTCCTCGACAAGACTCCCTTTTATGCCGAGTCGGGCGGTCAGGTGGACGATACCGGAATCATTGAGGCGGGCGGGACAAGCATGCCCGTTATCGATCTTGTGAAAATCGATAACAAGGTAATACATGTGCTCGAAAGCGGTTCGGAGGAAGTTCTACAGGTCGGCAGGGAAGTGACAGCGAAGGTCGACGGCAAGCGCCGCCTGGAAATAATGCGGAATCACAGTGCAACGCATCTGCTTCATGCGGCATTGAGGAAAACACTTGGCACACACGTTCAGCAGGCGGGTTCGCTTGTCGATCCGGAGCATCTGAGGTTCGATTTTACTCACCACAAAAAAGTAACGCCCGAAGAGCTGCATGACATCGAGCAGATGGTGAACGAACGGATTCTGGAGCGGATTCTTCTGATTCACCACAGGAATATACCGTATGACCAGGCCCGAAAGATGGGTGCCCTGGCTTTTTTCGGTGACAAGTACGGCGACAAAGTGAATGTTGTCCAGTTCGGCGATTTCTCGATGGAATTCTGCGGAGGCACTCACGTTCACAACACAAGCGAAATCGGTATTCTCAAAGTAACCACCGAATCGAGCATCGCGAGCGGCGTGCGTCGAATCGAGGCGGTGACCGGCGGTGGAATAGAGAAGGTGATCGAGACGCTGACGAAGCGCGCGGACGAGAACGAAAGAGAGAAAGACGAGCTTGCCGAGCGCGTGAGGAGTCTTGAAAAGGAACTGAGCGGTTACAGGCTTTCGGGAGCGATGAGCGCTGCGGAAAAACTCCTTGAGTCCGGAAACGGCGACGGCCTCATAGACGGAGTGCGTGTCGTCTACGGGCTTACGGATGTAAATTCCGACGACGAGCTCAAGCAGGTTGCGGATCACCTGAAGAACAAGCTGGGTAGCGGAGTGATCGTTCTCGGGAGCAGGATCGACGACAAAGTTATGTTTGTCTCCAGTGTCTCGGCGGACGCCGTATCCGAAAAACATCTGCATGCGGGGAAGATCGTCAACGAAGTTGCAAAGAAAGTCGGCGGCGGCGGCGGCGGGAGACCGAATTTTGCCACGGCCGGCGGGAAAGACCCTACGAAGATTAGGGAAGCAGTGAACAGTGTCCCTGAGATTGTGAGGGAGTTCCTGGCCAGGGGACGCTAAAGATAGAATGGGAGGCTAATGAAAACTTTTGACTACCTGCTCGGCGTGCGCGAGCAAAAAGGGGCCGGCTTCTTGCTTCTTATCGACCCCGACAAATTAGCTGGTGAAGATTTATCGCGTGTAGTTCGGCACGCTCAGGAAGCGGGAGTGGATGCGTTCCTGGTCGGAAGCAGCCTGATGACCCGCGACATCTTTGAGCAGACGCTTCAGGAAATAAAAAGAAGCGCCAGAATACCGGTAGTAATCTTCCCCGGCAGTCTGTTTCAGATTTCCGGGCAGGCCGATGCGATACTGTTTTTGTCCGTGCTCGCGTCGAGAAACGTCGATCTTATCGTGGGCAATCATGTCCACGCGGCACCGTTGATCAGACAGCATGAACTCGAGACCATACCGACCGCGTATCTCCTAGTCGAATCGGGAAAGATGACTTCGGCCCATTTTATGTCCGAGAGTCTTCCGATTCCCAGGGAGAAGCCCGAAATAGCCGCGGCGTTTTCGATGGCTGCCGAAATGTTCGGGATGAAGATGGTTTACCTCGAGGCGGGAAGCGGCGCGATCTCAAACGTGCCAAAAGAGATGGTTCAGAAAGTCGCCGGGTCGGTGAAGGTGCCGGTAACCGTCGGCGGGGGAATTCGAAACCCGGATGTTGCGCACGAGCTCGCCAGCGCCGGCGCATCGTTTGTTGTAACCGGTAATTTCTTTGAGGACAACGGGAACTCCGGGATGCTGAGAGAGTTTGCAAGAGCAATTCATTTTAAGAAGACTGAAGGAGTAATTGTTTGATGATCGATCGCGCTAAATTTATCAGAGAATCTCTCGAGGAAAGTGCGGCAACTAAAAAGGCAATTCTGAATAAGTGTTTTGAAGATATTTCACGAGCAGTCACTTTGGTTAAGGACGCACTGTCCGGCGACCATAAAGTACTGATTTGCGGAAACGGCGGAAGCGCCGCGGACGCGCAGCACATAGCCACTGAATTTACAATTCAATTAAGTCATGAAATCAAACGCAAGGGTCTGCCCGTCCTGGCCCTCACTACCGACCCCTCTGCCACTACCGCCGGCGGCAACGACATCGGCTTCGAGAATACATTTGCCCGGCTGGTTGAAGCGTACGGGCGAAAAGGCGACGTCCTGATAGGCATATCCACGAGCGGTAATTCGGAGAACATACTTCGCGCCGCGGACAAAGCCCACGAAAACGGAATGTCCGTTGTGGGATTCCTGGGCAGAGACGGCGGCAAGTTCAAGTCGAAGTGCGACCTGTCGATAATTGTTCCGTCGGATAACACACAAAGGATCCAGGAGGGGCATATTACCATAGGTCACATAATTTCGGAACTCGTCGAAATGGAGCTGTACGCACAGAGCAAGCCGTAACGAGGATGAAGGCTCGACCACTGGGCTCTTCGTGTGATGTTGCGATAAAATGCCGAGGCTATAGCAGGTGAACTTTCGGCTAGAGTGCTCTTTTTTGCAGACAGCTGATCACAAAACCGCTCTTTACATACAACAGCAGTTAAGACACTATGAAAGCAGGTGAAGAATGAAACTGACCAAGCAGGAAATAGAGACACGTCTGAAGAATCTGCAGGGATGGCAATATGCCGACAATTCGATTAAGAAGGACTTCAAGTTCAGGGATTTTCAGGAAGCGATGGCATTCGTCGTCAAGATCGCTCTTGAGGCCGAGAAAGTGCAGCATCATCCCGACATTACAATAGAATACAACAGGGTCAAAATAATACTTACAACACACAGTGTGGAAGGTCTCACGGAGAAGGATTTCGAGGCCGCCACAAAGATCCAGAAGTTTGCGGGAGCATAATGGATAAGGAAAAAGTTCTGTCGATATTCGATTCGACCGGAGCATTGCAGCACGGTCACTTCAGACTCACGAGCGGTCTCCACAGTCCGGAATATTTTCAGTGCGCGAAGGTGCTGCAGTACCCGCAATATAACGAGCTATTGTGCGGCGAAATTGCACGCCACTTCTTCGACTGGAAGGTCGACCTAGTTGTCGCTCCCGCGATCGGCGGCATCATGGTCGGACAGGAAGTAGCCCGCCAGATGCGCGTGCGCGGGATATTTGCGGAGAGGGAGGACAAGAATATGAGCCTTCGCCGCGGATTCGAGGTTAAGGCGGGCGAGCGCGTCCTCGTATGTGAGGATGTGGTTACTACCGGCGGAAGCGTTCAGGAAGTTGTGGATCTCGTGAAGAACGCCGGAGGTGTGGTCGTTGGGGTCGGGTCGATCGTCGACAGGAGCCGTGCCCCGGTCAATTTCGGCGCGCAGCTGTTCTCCATACTCAAGATGGAGGTGCCCGTCTACCAACCCGAAGCGTGCCCGCTGTGCAAGGACGGAGTTCCGATAGTCAAGCCCGGCAGCAGGAAGATAGCGGACACCGCCGACGCGAACGGGAAACCTTAAGCAAACCGAGGTTATCTCCGATGAAGGTCCTCAATCACAAGGTCATTTACAGCGGCAGAGTCTTCAATACCATTGTCGACGAAATTGAGTATGACTCCGGCAACAGGTCGGTTCGCGAAGTCGCCGAGCATCCCGGAGGCGCCGTTGTCCTTCCGCTCCTCGATGACGGGAGAATAATTTTCGTGTACCAGAATCGATATCCGCTGAACAAGAGTCTTTACGAATTGCCTGCCGGAAAGCTCGAGCCGAACGAGCCGCCGGAAGAGTGCGCCCGGCGCGAGCTCGAGGAGGAAACAGGATACAGAGCTTCCAGGCTTGAGAAGCTGACGGCGATATTCACTTCACCCGGATTCTGTACGGAACGCCTGCATATCTTTCTGGCGAAAGGCCTTCAGAACGGAAAGCAGCAGCTTGAAGAGGGAGAGCTGGGACTGTCTCTCAAGTACATTCATTACAAGGAAGCCTTTCACATGGTCAGGACAAATGAAATCGTCGACGCGAAGACGATTGCCGGACTCTTCTTCCTTCAGGATATGCTTAAGGCATGATCTCCGGCCCGGGCATTCGAAAGATTGGGGGCTTCGCGGGAATGATTGTTTTTCCACCCGCGGAATTACTGTTTCCATACGAGCTGATTTAACCAATCCAGAGAATCGCAGATGCTGACCCCTTACGAGATAATACTGAGAAAAAGAGAAGGCGAAATACTCTCGGAGGAGGATATCCGTTTTTTCATTGGGCAATATACGCATGGTAAAATTCCCGATTATCAGGCGTCGTCTCTGCTCATGGCAATCTACTTCAGGGGAATGAACGACGAGGAGATCCTTCGCCTGACGCGTGCCATGATGTCGACGGGGACTATTGTGGATCTCTCCCGCATACCCGGATTCAAAGCGGACAAACACTCGACCGGCGGAGTCGGCGACAAAATATCTCTTTTGCTCGCCCCACTTGCGGCGGTTTGCGGCGTGAAGGTGCCGATGGTTTCGGGACGTGGTTTGGGACACACAGGCGGGACGATAGACAAACTTGAATCGATACCCGGCTTCAGGACAAACCTTTCCATAACGGAATACAAACGCATACTCAGGAAAGTCGGCCTGGTCATGAGCATGCAATCCGACTGGCTTGTCCCGGCCGACAGGAAGCTCTATGCGCTGAGAGACGTCACGGGGACTATTGAGTCTATCCCGCTCATCACTTCCAGCATAATGAGCAAGAAACTCGCGGAAGGAATCGACGCGCTTGTTCTGGATATCAAGGTCGGAAACGGGGCGTTCATGAAAAGTCCTACGCAGGCCCGTTCCCTTGCTAAGAAGATGGTAAAAGTAGGGAAGTTGTTCGGAAAGAAAGTTGCCGCATACCTGACCGATATGAGCCAGCCGCTCGGCAGGGAAGTGGGAAACTGGAACGAAGTTGTGGAATCGGTTAGCGTGCTCAGGGGTGAATCCGACGCCCGGGACGTCATCGAACTCACCACAACGCTCACAGCGGAAATGATCTCGATGAGTACAGGTGAAGGTACGGCATCCGCCTTGAAAAAGGTGAAGCGAGCCATCGAATCCGGAGCGGGTTACGAGAAATTTCTCGAAATGGTCCATGCGCAGGGCGGCGATGTCAGAGTGATTCAGGACCCGTCCAAGTACAGGAAGCCGGGATTGACCCTTGACGTCAAGTGTCATGACAGCGGGTTTGTCAGCTCGATTGATACTTTCAAAATAGGTATGGCAGCAGTGAAGCTGGGGGCGGGGAGAGCGAAAGTCGACGAGAAAGTTGATCCATCAGTCGGTATTACGATGTTGAAGAAGATCGGTGACAAGATATCTGCCGGAGACGTCATCGCAACTGTGCACGCGAACGACAAAGTGCGCGGAAGGGCAGCTGTGAGTGAAATTGCGGCGGCGTACGGATTGTCAGGAACGAAAAGGAAAAGCCCTGAGCTGATCAAGGAGAGGATTGCATGAACAAGATAGTGATGTATCAGAAGGCGACATGCGGAACGTGCAAAAAAGAAAAAGCCTATCTTGCGAAAATCAAGGTGTCGTTCGAAGAAATAGACATCGTCAGGAACCCGCCGACAAGAGAATTTCTGGAAAAACATATAGATGAAAACAACCTGGATTCATTCGTCAACAAACATTCCAAACCCTATCGGGAGCTCGGACTGGCCGGACGAAAAGTCAGCAAGAAAGAGCTTATCGACATGATGTTGAAAGATCCTAACCTGATCAAACGCCCGGTTCTGGTAGAAGGTAAGCGGGTGTTCTTCGGTTATACCGAACTATAGGGAGTGTCATTGAAGAATAGTTTTGTGTTGCCATTACTCGTTCTCTTTGTCCTCGCAATGCAATCTCAGCGTGTGCTGGCGCAACCGGACAGCGCGTCGGCGCGTGTCGAGGCATTGGTCGACTCAACGATCGATCAGACTTACAGTTATCGGTTTGACGACGCTCTCGCAACGACGGCTGAAATGATCGCATCCTATCCTACCGAGCCTGAAGGATATCTCTACAGAAGCGGCATTTACTGGAAGATGATGCAGGAAGGGTGTCTGGAACGCTCCGATACGACGAAGCAGGAATTGAAGCGCCTGATAGATCAGGCGTGCAGGTTTTCCGAGGCCGGTCTGGATACGAACAAGGATGACGTTAAGACAATGTTTTACTATGCCGGTTCTCTCGTGTATCGTGCCAAATACGAGATGATGAAGAGCGACTGGCTCGGCGTGATGTCCGACGGAAACAAAGCCAAGAAGCTGTTGGAGAATGTGCTGAGGCTGGACCCGCGTTTCTACGATGCTTATTCCGGAATAGGTGCATTTAATTACTACACCGCTCACCTGCCCTGGTACATGGGACCTTTCGCGTTGATTCTCGGCATAAGAGGCAACGGCGAAAGAGCGATTCAGCAGCTTAGAACGGCGGCGGCGAAGGGCAAGTACGCAAAAACCGAGGCTGCGGATTTCCTGGCATCGGTTGTTTATGTGAATGAAAAGAAATTCGAAGACGCCGTCTCGATCATGCGCGGCCTCCACCGCGAATATCCGGGTAATCTAAATTTCATACGAGAATTGTGTTCATCCTGCTACCAAATGGGAAAATATGAGGAGACGGTCCGATATGCCGACCTGGCGTTGGAACATCTCGATGACGTCGACACATGCTGCAGAACCAGCCTGACTTATATCCGGTTTTACAGGGGGGCGTCATTCGAGAAATTGGATCAGAAAGCGCGGGCCATAGCTGATTTCGAGATTGTCGCGGGAATGAACAACAGTGAATATGCCTGCAAGCAGGCGAAGGTTGAATTGGAAGGGCTGCGGCGTCGCTGAAGCGCCCGGAGGCCTTGGCCGAAATTGCCGGGGACGGTCCCTGATCGGTAAAACACAACGTTCGATTTGACGGACACTGCTCGTTCTTATGCTTAGAACTGGAAGGAGAAGTTGATTCCAATCGGATTAACCTGGGGATTCAATCCGATCCGGCTCTGTGCTGCGGAAGCCGATGCTTGCGCCGAGTAGACGCTCCGGTAGTACTTTCCCACAGTCGAGCCAACTGCATACGAAATCAACGCACCCGCAATCGCATCGGAAAACCAATGCATCCCTCCTCTGTTCGTCGCCGAAACTCCGAAAATTGTGTAGGCAATCAATCCGAAACCGGCCACTTTCAACCATGTACTGTTCGGGTAGTAACCCAAGAGAGCGGAGACCACCGCTGTCGTCGCAGCGGTATGTCCTGAGGGCCAGCCCCAGAAGACTCCGCCGCGGAGAAACCCGAATCGGAATGTCCTGCTCAGGCTGTCCATGTCCGACACGTGACGCCAATCGGGATGAGGTCTCCCGGTTATTGCCTTCAGTAGTGAGTTATACATCAATTCCATTACGCTGGCCTGAATGACGGCAAAAGATGCACCGAGCACCTGTTTGTTGTTTCCGATTGCACCATACGCAAGAAGCGAGCCACCTGCCACGAACGGCAGAAACTGACCGGTGAACACGACCGGATGTGCCCAGCGGCCGAATTCAGGTTGTGTGTTGAAGTAATGCTCGACGGTGTAATCGGTCCCGGTTCCGACTATCAGCGCGGTTGCCGCCACCCCTCCGAGCTGCAGATACAGGCTGGTCCCCCTGAAGCTGTTCAAAAAGTTGTTTCCGAAGTTGCCGTAGACCGTGAGCTTGCTGTCGCCGCCGGCAGGAGTAGTCTGCAATGGCCGCTCTACCAACGAAGAGGCAATTTCCGGGAAGCGTACCAGCTCCACTTGCCTAGACTGCGCGTTTGTCGGCCGCGCCATTAATGAGAAAGACAATGTCTCCAGGTTCGGCGTTTGCGCTCCCGCCGGCAGAGAGATCGCCAACGTCAGTGCTGTCGCCGCCACGAGTCGAAGATAAAGCCGGTATGTCATCCGTGTACTATAACCTTTGGTTGTCAGTAATACTATGAAATTTTCATCTCTTATGGAATAGGACGACAGCCATGAAATGAAAACGGGATTGCCCGGAATTTATTGCGAGCGGGGAATGTTTTAGATTCATGAAACTTAATAATGGTGACACAGCGCCCGATTTCGAGCTGCCTTCGACGGCGGGGGGAACCTTCCGCCTGGTCAATAACCTGACCAAGGGTAAATTGATTCTCTATTTCTATCCGAAAGATTTCACCACAGGATGCACCGCCGAGGCCTGCGGCTTCCGCGACATGTTTGCCGACCTGCGAGATTCAGAGATGAGGGTCGTCGGGATAAGCACCGACTCGGTCGAGTCGCATCTGAAGTTCAAGGAGAAGTACGACCTCCCGTTCGATCTGCTTTCGGATTCGAATGGAGAAGTGTCGAGGATGTACGGCGTCCAGAATAAGCTGTTCAAAGTAGCCAACAGAGTCACGTTCATAATCGACGGCAACGGAAAGATTCTTTCGGTAACTAAGAACATGTTCTCTCCCAAGACGCATATCGCGGCTGCAAAAACTTTCAGTACGCTCCCACAATAGACTACGGTAAACGAATGAAGCTTTCCGGGGAGATCGTCGATGCGATGGACGAGATAATACGCGGAA
>JBJKPN010000027.1:0-3430 GCA_046706365.1 Candidatus Kryptoniota bacterium
AAATACGCCGCAACGCTGTCGGTAGCTACCGGATCCTTGCCTGCCAGCAGAACGTGGTCCTCGCAGGGGTTGAACGTCGTATTCCATATTCCCTCTCCTCCTCTCGCGTTCTTGATTCCGTCGATTACCGCCAGGTTCACCGGTCGAGCCATGTTGAGATCGCAAATCGAACGGGGCAGGAACGCGTTGGAAGGTCCGCCGGTGCTGTTGTGGAGGGCGGCTCTGCGCCCCGCGTCGACGGCGATCGTGTAAAGCTGTCTGGGGACGATTCCCACCTGGTTCTTCAGCGAACACGTGACTCCCGCCTCGGCGTGCTGTTTCATCTTCGGAATCGAAATGTAGACATCGACTTCTGAGAGAATCCGGTTCAAGGTGAATGAACTGAAGTTGAAGCTGCGCGGGCCCACAGGCCTCTCGGTGAAGCCGCCGTATGGTTCGGGCTTGTTGAGATCCACGAAATTCGCACCCAGGCTTTTCTGTACGTCGCTATAGCCGTACCGGTTGTATGACGAGTCGCTCCAGAGTGATTCGACTATATAAATGTCTTTCGGGTCGACACCGCAATCTATCAGGATTTCCCCCACCGCTCTCAGCACCTCGGGATGTGTCCACATGTTGTCCGGCAGTCCGGAGCCGCCCGTCAGGTTTATCTTGATGGCCGCCTTTTGTCCCGGCTTTACGATATCTGAAATGCCTCCCAGAGAATCGAGCAGGTACTGCACTTTCTGCCTGACAAACTGCCGATCGTAACTGTCTGCCTGTGCAACCGCCACCTTCGTAACGAAGCCGCCGTTCTGTAGGGCGTACATCGACGAAAACGGCCCCCCGATGTACGGGGATACAATTAAACCCGCCGCGGCAGTTCCCAGCGTCTTTAGGAAAGTCCGCCGCGAACTGTTATCCGGAAGATCACATTTAACGCTTCTGCCCAACGCTTCACCTGCTGAATCGGTCGGTAGAATTAACGGGTATTACGGGAAGCCTTTCAGGAAACTCATGATTTCGTACGGAGTCACAGCCATCTCGTCGCGCTCCCCCGCATGCCGCCGCCAATTTAGGAATCCGCGGCGTCACATGCCAGCAAGTGACCCACATGCCTCGTGCCCTTCCGGCCATGCGGCTCCATGGACCGACCGAACTGTCGGAACGCGGTGCTGGCGCAGTATGATGCGAGATGAAAAGATTTTCATACGGTGCAATAGGAACATCTCTTCCCTTTCAAAAGAAAAAAATAAAAATTACTTTCTACTGTCAACCAACGAAACAGAAACAAGAAGCGAGGATTCTGACTTGGACATCAGCGCATTGAACGAGAAGATCAAACAAGAGAGCGCGTTTGTCGATCTCCTAATGAACGAGATTGGAAAGGTTATCGTGGGCCAGAAGGCCATGGTGGAAAGACTGGTGATAGGCCTGCTCAGCAACGGGCATGTATTGCTCGAGGGCGTTCCCGGTCTCGCCAAAACGCTAGCCATAAAAACTCTTTCCTCTGCAATGAAAGCGAAGTTCCAGAGAATCCAGTTCACGCCGGACCTTCTTCCCGCCGATCTCGTCGGGACGCAGATATACAACCAGAAAGACGGAAACTTCCTCATCAGGAAGGGCCCCATCTTTTCCAATTTCATACTTGCCGACGAAATAAACCGAGCGCCCGCGAAAGTGCAGAGCGCGCTTCTCGAGGCGATGCAGGAACGGCAGGTCACAATAGGAGAGCAGACGTTCAAACTCGAAGAGCCGTTTCTGGTACTTGCGACGCAGAACCCCATAGAGCAGGAAGGGACTTATCCCCTGCCCGAAGCGCAGGTCGACCGCTTCATGCTGAAGGTCAAAATATCCTACCCGTCGAGGGAAGAAGAGTTGAAGATAATGCGGCAAAACGTCAACGAGCTTGACGGGGCTGTTCAGCAGGTTGTCTCGCCGAAGGACATTCTCAAGGCGAGGGAGCTCGTTCACGAAGTGTACATAGACGAGAAGGTCGAGAGATATATACTGGATATAGTGTTCGCGACCCGTTCCCCGAAGGATTTCGGACTCGACAGGCTGACGGACCTCATCAGCTACGGCGCGTCTCCGAGAGCATCCATCAACCTGGCGCTGGGCGCGAAGGCCCTGGCCTTTATCAGGCGGAGAGGATACGTGATTCCTGAAGACGTGCGGGGAGTCTGCTTTGACGTCCTGCGTCACCGCATCGCCGTGACATACGAGGCGGAAGCCGAGGAAATCACGAGCGAGAACGTGGTACGCGACATCCTGGACAAGGTGGAAGTACCCTGAAAGCTTTCAGCGGTCGGCAGCCGACCATCAGCGGCTACTGGTCCAATGCTTTAATACCCCATGCTCACAAAAGAACTCCTAAAGCAAGTCAGGCAAATTGAAATCCGTACGAAGGGACTGGTAAACCAGGTCTTCTCCGGCGAGTACCATTCCGTCTTCAAAGGAAGAGGAATGGAATTCTCCGAGGTACGGGAATATCAGTTCGGCGACGACATAAGAAACATCGACTGGAATGTCACGGCGAGATTCGGCCATCCTTTCATAAAGGTATTCGAAGAAGAGCGCGAGCTGACGGTGATGCTGATGGTGGACATGAGCGGGTCGCTGATATTCGGGTCGGTGGATAAGACGAAGCAGCAAATTGCCGCCGAGATCAGCGCGATCCTTGCGTTCTCCGCACTGAAGAACAACGATAAGGCCGGCCTGATACTCTTCACGGACAAGATCGAGAAGTTTGTTCCGCCTCGAAAAGGAAGAAGCCACGTCCTGCGGATCATACGGGAGGTACTGTCCTTCGAGCCCGAGGGAAAATCGACCGACCTGAAATCGGCGCTCGAATATTTGAACAACGCCGTGAAGAAGCGCAGCATCGTGTTTCTCCTTTCCGATTTCATGGATACCGGTTACGAGAAGATCCTGAGAATCGTCGGCAAGCGGCACGACCTGATCGGCATAGTGCTGAACGACAAGCGGGAGGACGAGATCCCGCCGATGGGACTGGTCAAATTCGTCGACGCCGAGACCGGAATGGAGAGATGGCTTGACACGGGGGACAGGAAAATGAGATTTTTGTTCCAACAGATGAGAGAGAAGAGCAAAGCCGAGCGGAAATCGCTCTTTCTTTCCAGCAGGCTTGACAGCATAGAAATCCAGACAGGTGAAGACTACATAAAACCGATCGTGAAGTTCTTCAGGCTCAGAGAGGGAAGATGGTAAAGAGAAACTCGCTCACGGTTTTTCTGGTTCTTGCCCTGGCCGGAACGGCCTTTTCCCAGGGAATCACCGTGAAGGCATCGACCGACACATCCCGTTACCTTGTAGGCGATTACATTCACTACACGATCCGGGTCGACTACAGCAAAGGCACGACCGTCCACCCGCCTTTCATCACCGACAGCTTGAAATCCGTCTCGATGCTCCAGGCCGAAAAGCCGGT